>CAYLRS010000050.1:0-8831 GCA_964385895.1 uncultured Dehalococcoidales bacterium | reverse complement strand
ATATACCTCTCTACTTTTGTCAAAAAATCTATTTGTCCCGATAACGGTTATCGCTTATATATACCTGAGTTTGACTTATGCCGGGTATCCGTATCTGATTAAACTGATGGTACCCAAGCGTCTTCGTGGTATACCTATGGACCCGATGTCTATACCTGAAGTATCCCCGGCAGAAAAATTCACCTTTTCGATCGTTGCCTTAGTAATTTTGTGTTTACTCTTCCCGGTGGCAGCCCCCCTGTTCACATCATTTTTCCTCGGAGTGGCTGTTAAAGAATCGGGTATTACCAGGTTTCTTGATTTCTTAGAGGGACCTCTACTATATGGTTCAACGTTCTTCCTGGGGCTTACTTTAGGTGCCCTGTTTAGCGTGGAGATCATTTCCAATATTGCTGTGCTTAAACTACTCATATTGGGTATGGCAGCTTTGCTTCTTTCTGGAATAGGAGGATTAATAGGAGGCCTGATATATTGTAAGATAAGCAAGGGGAAGGTTAATCCTCTGTTAGGAATTGCAGCAGTTTCCTGCGTACCGACTTGTGCAAAAGTCGCCCAAAAAGCCGCTGCAGATGAGAATAATATGGCCATGATCCTGCCTTTCGCCATGGGACCAAACGTAGCAGGTGTGATTACCTCAGCCATAATATGCGGAATTTATGTGACAGCAGCACCATTGTTCAGCTAGTAGACGTGGGAAACTCGTGCTGTGAAGTATCACGGTACATCAATTCAATAAAAACAAAAACAAGGCACCTTATAATTGGCATCAGGAACGGAATTAAAACGTTCTGCACTTGGCAGTAGAGTTGAGGTGGCTAGTTTTTTTACGGCCATCAGCAGACTTATTTGCATCAGTAATATCCTACCGCTATAATTAGGCATCAGGTAACTGACTGGACAGTCATTTTAAGGTGCTTGGCAGTTTTTTATATTCTTTGCTGTGCGTTAAACAGATCGGTTAAAATGTTGCTCCATCGAGTATCTCGGTTTACATCAATTCTATTAGAAAATGGAAAAGGAGTGATACATGATTTCATTTAGTCCCCGCGAAGACCAGCAAATGATAGTAACAATGGTCCGACAGTTTGCCAATGATGAGATGCGCAAGATTTACAGGGAATGCGATGAGTCTGGTGAGATTCCTGATAGGGTCATCAACACAGCATGGGAACTAGGGCTTGTTTCCAGTTGCATTCCTGAAGAATATCAGGGAGCAGGTGGAGAACACTCAGCCCTTACGGGAGTGCTAATCGCTGAGGAATTGGCATGGGGTGACCTGTCCATGGCGATGCATATACTTTGTCCCTCTCTGGTGGTATCCCCTGTTCTGGAAATGGGCACAGTTAAGCAAAAGAAAGAGTATTTACCGGCTTTCTGTGGGGAGAATTTCACAGCAGCCACTGCGGCTCTCATTGAGCCCCGCTTTGATTTCAACCCATATCAACTCGCAACAACAGCCCGTCTTGACGGCTCCAACTATGTCATCAATGGCGAGAAGTGCTATGTTCCTTTAGCGACCTCTGCTGAATTGATACTGGTTTATGCAGCAGAGAAAGGTAACAGCCAGGGTTTCTTTGTTGAGAGGAGAACACCCGGTCTTAAGATTGGTGAGCGAGAAAAGAACATGGGTATAAAAGCACTACCTACATATGAGCTTACACTCGACGATTGCCGTATACCTAAAGAGAACCGGCTCGGTGGTGAAAGCGGATGTAAATTTGACATTTTCATGAACTATTCAAGAGTGACACTCGCGGCGATGGCGGTGGGTGTGGCCAGAGCTGCTTTTGAATATTCACGGGACTATGCCAAGGAAAGAGTTGCCTTTGGTGAACCCATAGCAGCTCGCCAGTCCATTGCTTTTATGCTGGCTGAGATGGCGATTGAAATAGAGTCTACAAGATTGATGACATGGGAAGCTGCCTGGAAATTAGACCGAAAGGAAGTAGCAAATAAAGAGGCTTCTTTAGTAAAAATATATGCGGATGATATGGTACTAACGGTTAGCGACCATGCTGTGCAGATTCTCGGTGGACATGGATATACGCGTGAGCATCCTGTTGAGCTATATCTTAGGAACGCACGTGGATTTACCACTTTTGATGGCATGGCTACTGTATAGAAGGAGGTATATCACTAATGATCGATTTTGAACCTACAGCTGAACAGCAAATAATAATTTCGATCGCTCATCAGATTGCTGTGGACCTGCTCCGCCCTGTCAGCCGATATTATGACGAGCATGAACATGAAACTCCACAGGAGGTTATTAACATACTCTGGCAAAAGAGACGCGAAGGTCTCTTCGGTGGCATTGATATGAATGCATCCATGAGTGTCGAAGAAATATGTTGGGGTGATGCTGGATTGCTCCTTTGTGCACCGGGGCCAGGGCTTGGAGGTGCAGCTGTCTATGCGACTGGAACTCAGGAACAGATTAAACATTTCCTGAGCCGTTTTGACGAAGGCGGGCCAAAATGGGGTGCCATGGCTATAACGGAAGCGGGTTGCGGCTCAGATAGTTCTGCGATTACTACTACAGCTATACGCGATGGAGATAGCTGGATACTTAATGGAGAAAAGATTTTTGTAACTCAGGGTAAAAAAGCCTTGGAACAATCTGATGGCTTTGTAGTTGTATGGGCGACCATCGACAAATCAGCAGGACGAGCTGGTATTAAACCGTTTGTGGTGGAAGCAGGTACCCCCGGAATGAGGGTAGAGAAGCTTGAAAAGAAGCTGGGAATCAGGGCCAGTGATACTGCCACAGTTGTTTTTAATAATTGCCGCATCCCCTATGAAAACATAATTGGTAGCCCTGAAGTCAGATCAGCAGACAAGACCAAGACCGAAGGCTTTAAAAGGGCCATGGCTACTTTCGACGCTACGCGGCCGCTTGTAGCCGCTCAAGCACTGGGCGTTGGACGAGCAGCTCTGGATCTGGTTAAGGAAATCCTGGATAAGAAAGGGATTCAGATTCGGTACGGTGTGCCGAGACATCAGCTTACTTCTGTAGAGCGTGATGTTATGGATATGGAATCAAACTATAAGGCAGCCAAGCTGCTAACCTTGAAAGCGTTCTGGTTAATGAGTCAGTTTCAACCTAACAATCTTGAGGCTTCAATGGCCAAGGCAAAGGCTGGATTGGCTGTCACCAGAATCACTCAAAAGGCAGTCGAGCTAATGGGGCCTCTGGGCTACTCCAGAAAATATCTTTTCGAGAAGTGGATGCGTGATGGCAAGATAAATGATATCTTCGAAGGCACAGGCCAGATAAATATGCTGATTGTGGCACGGCGAATCCTTGATTTTTCCAGAGAACAGTTGAAATAAACTACTTTGAGATCAAATACTAGCCTTTGAATCAAATGGGCAAATTACCGGAGATAGCCTTTCTCCAGCATTTCTAAGAATTTACCTGTTATCTGTTCTGGTGTCGATTTTCTCTCAGGTTGATACCAGTGGTAAGTCCAGTTGCACATACCAAAGATTGCGAAAGCAGCAATTTTAATATCGTTGATTTTAAACTCGCCCTTGTCTACACCTTCCTGCAGAATTTCACGCAAGCTCACTTCAACTGCTTTCTTTTGACGTCTGATTGCATCCTGAGTTCTTTTCGGGAGGGCGCTCGTCTGCTCCCAGATGACCGAAATTTTATCCCATTCCAGCGCTGCATTATTCACCAGCATATGAACTATTTTACGCACCTTTTCTTTTGGGGATATGTCGGATTTCTGTATATCTAACATTTCCTTTGTTGTTTTCTTCATTCCTCTATTACAGATCTCACGAAGGATCTCCTCCTTACTACTGATGTGGTGGTACAGAGTTCCTTTAGATACCTCTAATTTTTCAGCTACTTCGTCCAGCGTCACAGCATGATAGCCCCTGTCAGCAAATAACCTCGTGCCGACTTCAATAATCTGATCCTTGCGGTTAGCGGTTTTTCTTGATGTACGTCTTCGATTCATATATTCACTCTTTTAATGGTTATTTTTAGCATACTGTCCGATCAATCACTTGTTTATCGATTATATCGTAGTTAGATAAATGAATCAACTTTTGATTATCTAAGTATCCTGCCATATAATGCGAACGATTGTAATATTGACTAACCGTTTAGTATAATGTTTACTGAATGGTTAGTTTTATTTTTTATTAAAAATATTGTATAATACCCTACTATTTTAGATAGCAGGGAGGTGAGATATTGCCGATGTAGAAATAATATGAGTTATCCACTGACAACGTAATAATTATTGGAGGTGATGTATGGTTAAAAAGGATATATATATTTTGGTTTTAACAATAATTACTTTGGCTATCCTGGTGGCATGTTCGCAGCCATCACAGCCGCAAAAACCCGCTGAAGTGAAAACTGTCAAATACGGTGTTGTATGTGTTCAAAGCGGTCCTATAGCCTTCATGGGATTGGGTATACTCCGTGCTGTTCAGTTGGCAACAAGTAATATAAACAAAAACGGGACTACGGGGTTGGGACCTGGTCTCAAGGTAGGTGACCAGGCATATAAGATCGAAGTAGTAAGCTATGATGACGGCTTTGATCCGGCGAAATCTGTGGCGGGATACAGGCAGCTTGTTGAAATGCATGGCGTTAAAGTGATACAGGGACCCATGGGCTGTCCCTGTGCCCTGGCAGCCATGAAAATAAATGAAGAGCTGGGAGTGATAATCGCCCCTTTCTGCGCATCTGACAACACAAGGAAGATGGGCGACAAACTATACATTCAGGAACGGATGCCGGTTCAGCATTATGCACTGCCACTGGCTAAGGCAGCTTGGGACAGAGGTTACAGGACGGTCTGTATAGTTTCTGATCTTGCCGATAGCTGGTCGGGTATGTCCAAAGAGTTTAAGAATCAGTTTGAGAAGCTTGGCGGGCAGGTGCCGGCTCTTGAGATAGTGGACATGAGCAAGACAACTGATTATCATTCTATCATGACCAACTTCAAATCTAAAAATCCGGATATTATTTTCGTTGTAATGTATGACGAACCTATTGCTTTAGCCGTGAGCCATGCTTTTGAGGTAGGTTATAACGGCAAGTTCATGTTCCCCTCGGAGATGGGGCCGAAGACTGAGCAAAAGATAGGTTTGGATAAGCTTGATGGCTCGCTGGTCCAATCACATGAGTGGACTTTATACAGGAAATATCCGGATATGGACAAGAAGGGTGCTGTAACTAACGTTCTTCGGCAATGGAAGGAAGCTTACAATGAGACACCGGCACAAACTGCTGTCCCAGCATGGGATACATGTTACATGCTTGCACGGGCGATGGAGATAGCCGGTACCGTTACTGATCCTTATGCCATCCGGGCTGCCTGCCCTAAAGCTCTTCAGGAAGGCAAGCTGCCACAATTAATTCCGGCAACTGACATGTTGGATAATGGTCTTCCGTATGGTGCATTTGAAAACCTGTGTGTAATAAAGGACGGCAAGTACAATGTCATCGTAGATAAGCTAATTGTACCAAGAAGTGTACTGGAGTAATTACCGGGTATACTTAGTCAGATCGTAAAGTGAAAATGGGTGGCCTCTGACAAGCAAGAGCTTGCTATGCCACCCATATCCATAAATGATACAGGAGACAGGGTATTTGTCGTGGCTGAATTAGGTCAATATCTCGTTAACGGGATTTCTCAGGGCTGTCTTTATTGCCTGCTGGCCTCCGGACTTACCCTGATGCTGGGCATATTAGGCGTGCCCAACTTTGCACATGGTAGCTTATATATGCTCGGTGCCTATATTGCCTTTTACGTGGTCATGCTGCTTAACGTGAGCTACTTAATGTCCATATTACTGGCTGCCGTTATCCTGGCAGTTCTTGGCCTGGTAATTTACAGGTTCCTGTTTTATCCAATGCGAGATGCTCCGCATGCGAATCTTTTTGTGGCTGCGATTGCGCTTCTGATGATTCTGGAAGGTGCTGCGCTTCTGTGGTTCGGCGGCGAGACCAAGTGGCTCATCCTTCCCTACTCAAATGACATAATAACGTTTGGCGGTATGTCACTCGGAGTACAGCGTTTAATTATTATACTGGCTACACTGATGGTTATGCTAGGCCTGGAACTGTTCATTAAAAAAACTGCTGTAGGGGCTGCATTGGAGGCTACAGCTCAGAACAGGGAGGGGGCTATGCTCTGCGGAATAAAGGTAACTCAGATCGCTGCTATGGCCTTCGCTATTGGCACGGCATTGGCTGGGGTTGCGGGGGCACTCATAGCGCCTGCCGTCATGATATTGCCCTCAATGGGATTAGGTCCGTTGCTGGTCGCCTTTTCAGCAGTAATTGTCGGCGGCCTGGGCAGCATACCCGGTGCAGTTCTCGGTGCCTTCATACTTGCTTTGGTAGAGAGCCTTACCTCCGGCTATATTAGCGCTACATACAGTTTGGTTTTCGTATTTGTTGCCATGATTCTTATGCTTTTAATTCGCCCGCGTGGTCTATTTGGGAAGGAGCTATGAAAACGATAGAGAAACTCAGCTCTTCACCATGGATGGCCTGGCTGGCATTATTGCTTATAGCTCTGATTGTCCCTATGGCAATGGGCGGATATTTAATTACCATTATAACAATCGTCTGCATTTATGCCATTGTTTGTATTGGACTCAACCTGCTTTTTGGCTATACCGGGCTCCTTTCGGTTGGCCATTCTGCCTTTCTGGGGATAGGAGCCTATGCTTTCGGCCTGATTGCCATAAAATTTGGCCTTGGGTTCTGGCCGTCCTTTTGTGCCTCAATTATTATCAGCGGTATTGCCGGATTTCTTATAGGTATCCCGGCTCTTAGACTGAGGGGACATTATTTTGTGCTGGTTACCCTTGCCTTCGCTGTAATCATTAATATAGTCATAATGGCATGGATTGAGCTAACCGGTGGCGCTGGAGGGCTGGCAGGAGCTCCCAGGCCTGACCCCATACCTCTCCCATGGGGTGATGTGATTCGTTTTCACTCACCACTTAGCATGTATTATTTCATATTGTTTTTTCTTGTGATTATATTTGCCGTCAGCTACAGGCTAATAAACTCACTGGTGGGAAAGACATTTATTGCGATCAGGGATGATGAAAATCTGACACAGTCATTAGGAATAAATACTATGTCTAATAAGCTTGTCAGCTTTACTATCAGCGCCATAATTGCCGGTATTGCAGGTGCGCTTTTTGCCTCATACAATACAGTGATAAGTCCGGACTCGGCCGGTTTCATGAAAGGTATGGAGGTTGTCGCCTACATCATAATCGGTGGAGCCGGCACACTGGCTGGACCACTTGTAGGGCCTCTTGTCATGATCGCTATACCCGAGATGCTTCAGATAGTGCCTGAGATCAGGGGATTACTCTTCGGAATTATTTTAGTGTTGTTCATAATATTCCTTCCTAGAGGCGTAGCAGGAGAAGTTAGTTTGCTGATATCCAGGATAAAAAGTCAGTCGAAGCACACGTAAGGAATACTATCTTGCTTGAAATTTCAAATGTTAGTAAAAATTTCGGCGGCTTGCTTGCCTTATCCGAAATTGATTTAATTATTAGGCCAGGTGAACTGGTAAGCATTATTGGCCCCAATGGCTCTGGAAAGAGCACCTTGTTCAACGTAGTGACTGGAATATACAGATCATCGTCCGGTGCTATCAGGTTCAATGGGAAAGATATAACACACATGAAACCATATCAGGTAACACGCCAAGGTATAGGCCGTACATTTCAGCAGACTGCGATATTCAGTCGTGCCTCAGTGCTGGATAACGTGATCATAGGACAGCGCCTTCACACGCGAACGGCAGTTTGGGGAGCAATTTTTAATACTCGTAGTACGCGGCGTGAAGAAGCCCAAACGCGGGAAAAGGCTAGGCAAATATTATCATTTGTAGACTTAGAGGACAAAGATAGCCAGATAGCGGGCAATCTGACCCAGGAGGTGCAGAAAAGGTTATCAATCGCTATAGCATTGGCAACGGAGCCCAAACTTTTATTGCTGGATGAACCTACGGGCGGAGTCAACATACGGGAGATTGATGGACTCATAGAACTGGTGGAAAAGGTGCGAAAGTCGGGAATAAGTATTTGCCTAATCGAACATAAGATGCGAATGGTAATGAGCATATCTGACCGTGTTATTGCTCTGTGCTATGGTAAAAAAATCGCTGAAGGGACTCCAAAGGAAGTGGCAAGTCATGAACAGGTTGTAAAAGCGTATCTGGGGGAATGCTATGCAGCTCCGGGTAAATGAAATTTCTGTCCGTTATGGTACCTCTGAAATCCTGCATGACGTGTCCTTGAAAATATATGCTGGCGAGATCGCTGCAATTTTAGGTGCCAACGGTGCCGGAAAAACTACTCTTCTCAGGGCAATTTCTGGTTTGGTTCGTCCCATCAAAGGCAATATCGAGTTAGACGGTAAGCATATAAATGACTTATCACCGGATGTCATCGTTAGCCTGGGTATCTCTCATTGCCCGGAAGGTAGGATGCTCTTTCCGGAAATGCCTGTACATAAGAATTTGGAATTGGGAGCGTACCTTCGCCGTAGAGATCACGACCTTGTAGAAAAAATGAGACAGCAGGTTTATGAGCTATTCCCTATCTTAAAAGAGAGGGAAGACCAGTTAGTAGGTACTATGTCTGGCGGCGAGCAGCAGATGCTGGCTATTGGAAGGGCGCTAATGTCAAACCCCAAACTTCTAATGCTTGATGAACCATCTTTAGGCCTATCACCACTAATAGTAAGATCAGTCATGGATGCCATAGTAATTATTAAAGAACGTGGCGTAGGAATTTTACTGGTGGAGCAAAATGCTGCCGAGTCG
>CAYLRS010000049.1:0-8844 GCA_964385895.1 uncultured Dehalococcoidales bacterium | reverse complement strand
TAGTTGCAGTATGGTAAAAGTGGCAAAATAAAAAATATAGATACGCTGCTGGATGATACTGTCGCAAGGTATGGACAGGTCATTAAGGGACTGAAGGATAATGGGTTTGCTGTCTGCATACACGGCATACCGCCGGCGGCGAGTAATGATTTCATTACAGCGTTGCCTTTTGCAGGTAAACCATGGGAAAGAAGTGAAATATCGAGGAAGTTCAATAACAGATTGAAAGCTTATTGCAGTTCAATAGGAGTGCTCTATATCGATGTACAATCGATTGCTGCGGATGAGAAGGGGTTCATTAAGAAGCATTACCTTGCCGACGAGGTTCATTGCAACAGCAGAATTGTCCCATTTATTAGAGAAACCATTATTAAGGCATTCAAAGATTCTAAAAAGTTCTCCTGATCTAATTACCCTTCAGTACATTTATTATCAGGTTTTCCAACCTAATATTTTTACATCTTATTCCGTTCCAGCTATTAAAGGACTTACAGCATTTTGAAAAAAGTCCTACCGAATGGGAATATATGGTGCGTAGATCGTTATTAATAAAAAATCCCCCGGACAGTATGAACAGCCCGGGGGATTTACTGAAATAAAGCTAATCCTGGATACCAGCTATTTTCTTGACCAACTTTTTACGGGCTTCTATGTCGTACTGAGTGGTTATGGCGATGCTCTCCATGACCGGCGAGCCACCGCCGTGGTAGTTTCCGACCAAAGCTATGCCACCGGTAGCGGAACATAGTAAGTCTCCAACGTGCATCCAGAGCTTGATTGCGTTATCAACTTTTACGTCGGGGTTACGCATCGTGTATTTCTTGAGCAGGTCTCTGGTCTCGGGGTTCAGGAAATCTGCCTCATGCGGGAAGGTGGCCGGTATGCCGCCTGCAATGTCGCAGAGTATCTCCGCTTCCCTGTAAACCGCTTCGCCTGTGAGGCAGCGGCCGACGTTGCAGTAGATTGAATTGGGAATATAGCTGCCCGGCCCATAGGGAACGAAGCCGACACCAGGCATATAGACCTCCGGTTTACCCAGCTCGGAAGCGGTGAAACCTGCGGCATAACCGAGTTCAGCAACACGGATGATCTCTGCCAGCTTATCCTTTACATGAGGTGCCTTCTGGATGCCGTTGTATTCAGCGGCCAGGGCTACTGTTCCCAGCATGAGGTCACCCAGTGCCGGCTTACAGCCGGAGTAGCTGTGCCGGTGAAAGAGCGCGAAGAGCAGTGCGCCAACCGCGCCGTGTATGGTCTCACCACATATAATGACTCTCTCCCATGGTATGAAACAGTTATCAAAGATAGTATAGGAATCGGTTGCACCCTGCATGAAGCCCTTTTTATAAACCTTACGATCCCTGAGGTTGTGAATGGTAACAACCTGCTTCACACCTTCCCAGTCAGAGGGGACTGCAAAGGCAACCGCCCAGTCCTTTTCCTCCGGGAGCAGAGCCCTGGTGGGCACCACCAGGATTTCATCCGCGATGGAAGCCTCCGAGTTATGTACTTTGCAGCCGCGTACCACGATGCCGTTGCTTTTCCTCTCCACCACCCTCACATATAGGTCAGGGTCCTTTTGCTGGCTGGGACGTTTCATCCTGTCGCCCTTCACATCTGTTTGTGCGCAGCAGCCGACGAGGTCTTCCTTCTGAAAGCGTTCCAGCCACTTAAGCCAGTTCTTATAATACTCAGTAGCGCCCTTATTAGCCTTGTCAGCTTCATACGAAATCGCATTGATGGCATTGGAAGCATCTATACCCATACAACGTTGTATACAGCCGCCAGCAACCTTGCATAGCTCGCGGGTCATGTCCTGCTTCTTGTGCAGGTCTTCCTTGCTCTGGTGAATGTGGGTAAAGCGGTTAATAGTCTCGCCGGTGATATGGCTTTTTGCCAATAATAGGTCCTTATATACAGGATCTCCGGCAAGGTCAAACGTGAGGCCTGTTGTATTAATGGTTGCCATCTGTAGTTCATCCGTGCGGTCGATGAGGTTCCCGTCATAATATACGTTACGCCTCATCTTACCTAGACGTTCAATAAACTGTTTTTTAGTTCTCATTTTCCCTCCGTTTATTAAGCATTTCAATATATTAACAGAATCCTTTAGGAATTTGCCTGGCACTTGCTTATCTGGGATATCAATGTCTCAATTTGCTCACTGGAGTATTGCTCAAGTGTATAATACCTCTTGAGATACCATCCCCTGTTTGCCCAGGCATTAGCAATGGCAACAACGTTGTTCGCAATAAGCCTGGTATCCAGAGCTACAAATTCGCCCTTTTCTATACCCTCCAATAACAGATTCTCGAAATATTCAACCACCCTGCTTTCCGCCTCGTAGACTATTTTCCTGTCGCCTGGTGTCAGCGATAGCATGATATGGTTAATGAAGTTGAGAAAATCACGGTTGTTTTCGACTGTTTCAATATAAACTTTAACAGATTCGATGAGCGATTTAGTAGGAGCGACGTGTTTGAGTTTTTTATTTAATGTGCTCAGGGTTTGATCAGGTAATTCAGAGGCAAAATTGATGATCAGGTGAAGTATATCTTCCTTTGAGCCGATATAATGATAAAGGCCGCCGGTGCTCATGCCGAGCGCCGCTGCCAGTTCACGTGTATTTATCCTGTTGTAGCCTTTTTTAACGATCAGTTTAGTGGCTATTTTTACAATGTGATTCCGGCGACGTACTACTAATTCTTTATCGTTGCTGAATGTGCGGACCTTTCTCATAATAAAGACCGAGCGCTCTGTCGTTGACATATATTCTAACATCATGTTATCGTTAAACAGCAACTTGAGGGTTGATTTGTAGCGAGAATCCGGTATCTACTGGTATAATTACCACTCGGCTATTAATTCAGGGTAGTGATAAGCAGTTAACGGCTTATTAATAAATTAAAATAGAGGAGGTTGTACCGTGGTAGACCAATACGAACAAAAACCCTGGCTGAAATTCTATGACAAGCATGTTCCTGCCAATCTAAAGTATCCGGAGAAACCATTCTGTGATGTGGTCAAAGAGGCATTCACTAATTATCCGAACAAGGTGGGTTTGTACTTCATGGGGACACCGTTTACATTCGGTCAATTGGATAGCATGGCGAACAGATTTGCAAACTTACTTAAGAAAGTAGGCCTGAAAAAAGGCGACATCGTCGGAGTAAACCTGCCCAATCTTCCCGCCTACTATATATCCATACTGGGAATCCAGAAAGCCGGTTGTGTTCTTACGGGCGTGAGCCCACTGCTCACCGCTGAAGAACTTGAGCATCAATTGAAAGATTCAGGGGCCAAAGTACTGGTAACACTTGATGCGCTTTTCCCGCGTATTGAGAAAATAGCTAAGAACACGGCACTGAAAGCGGTAGTATTCACAAGCATTCCCGATTTCCTCCCTCCGCTTATGCAGACAATGGCGAAGCTTTTGAAAAAAGTCCCGACGGGAAAGGTAATGCCTATACCCAATATCGAAGTATATCACTTCACTAAAGTCATGAAGAGCATGCCCACAGATAAGATCGAGGAAAAGGTCAGCATTAACGACACCTGTGTCATGCAGTATACCGGCGGAACTACCGGATTGCCTAAAGGAGCTGAACTAACGCATAAAAACGTTGTGGCGCAGATGACCCAGATCACGACATGGCTGGATACTAAGATGAACGCTGATGTAGGTATGACAGCGTTTCCGCTCTTCCATATTGCGGGGCTTATAATATGTTTATCTATGTTCTCCAAGGCAATTCCACAGATAGCCGTGCCCAATCCCCGGGACCAGAATTTCATCATAAAAATGATGAATAAATACAAGCCGGATATCATCGGTAACGTACCTACGGTTTTTCTGGAACTCATGAAGCAACCTGGATTTCGGGCTTACAACTTTACCAAGGTGAAATACTTTGCCAGCGGCGCTGCGCCGTTCCCTCCAGAATATATCAAAGAGTTCGAGCAGCTAGTGGGTGGCAGCAAGCTGGTTGAAGTTTATGGTCTTACGGAAACGAGCCCCATCATTACGGCCAATCCACGTTACGGCAAAAAGAAGCCCGGTGCAGTAGGCATACCGTTCCCCGATACAGTAATAAAAATCGTCGATACAACAACTGTTCAGCCAATGCCTTTCGGCGAACCCGGAGAGATCATTGCTAAAGGCCCACAGGTATTTACAAAAGGCTATTTCAAGAAGCCACAGGAAACTGCCAATGTAATTCGTGACGGGTGGTTGCATACAGGCGATATCGGCAGGATGGACGAAGAGGGCTTTGTCACCATCGTGGATAGGCTGAAGGACATGGTAAACGTTTCAGGTTTCAAAGTCTTTACACGTGAGCTTGATGACGTAATTTGCGAGCATCCCGATGTGGATATGGGCGCTACCGTGGGAATACCGGATCCGGATCGGCCCGGCTCGGAGATCGTGGCAACTGCCATTATACTTAAACCAGGGATTGAAAAGAGCGAAGCGGAGAAAACAAAGATCATCGAATATCTCAAGGGCAAAGTTGCTCCGTACAAGGTTCCTAAAAGGGTGGAGTTCTTCGACCAGCTCCCGACCAGCGCGGTAGGTAAGATCCTCAAGCGGGAGTTGAGAACTCTATTAACCAAGAAGTCCTAATATTGAGTTAAGTAGTAACGTGTCTAAACATTCTGTACTGCGTACAGCCCTGTGCGATATGCTGGGCATTGAGTATCCCGTGATGCTGGCAGGCATGGGCACCGCCGGAGGTTATACACTCACGGCCGCGGTTTCCAACGCAGGTGGCCTCGGCATGTTAGGGGCCACCTTTCTCTGGCCTGACGAGCTGCGGGAATGGATAAGGAAGACGCGCCAGTTAACCGACAAACCCTTCGGGGTGGATATTTTACTGCCCGCGGCGATACCCAAGGACTTCGATCTCAAGAAAATCAAGGATTACATTCCTCCAGAGCATATTGCTTTCATTGAAAAGATGAAGAAGGATTTCGGGGTGGAAGGCGCCAGGATGAAAGAATGGCCCATATCGGAGGAGTTCGGGCGGAGCCAGTTCCAGGTGGTCAAAGAGGAAAAAGTGCCTTTCTTTGCACTCGGTCTGGGAACCCCGGAGTGGCTCATTCCTGAGGCACATGAAGCCGGTATTAAGATCATCTCTTTATGCGGCAATGTGCGCAATGCCGTACGGCTTAAAGACAGAGGTGCAGATATCATTATTGCTCAAGGCCATGATGCAGGGGGACATACGGGCAGGATCGGCACCTTCGCCCTGGTGCCGCAGGTGGTTGACGCTGTAGCACCAACACCGGTAGTAGCTGCTGGCGGGATCGCGGATGGACGCGGACTTGTTGCCGCGTTGGCCCTCGGTGCTATCGGTGCCTGGTGTGGCACTGTCTTCCTGGCAACTCATGAATGCTTCGTGGATTTTATAGAGCTGGGCATGATCAAACAAAAGACCATTGATGCTTATTATCGAAAGCTTATAGAATCCGATGAAGAAGAAGAACAGGTAACCCGTATTTACAGCGGTAAGACCACGCGGGCATTTAAAAACAAGCTAAATGAAATATGGGAGAAGTCTGGGCTGAAGACCCTGCCAATGCCGCTACAAAGCTTGTTGCTGGGTGACCTGGTACAGGGTCTCATGGAGAAAGGCGAGACTGACTACTTCCCGATGTTCGCCGGTCAAATTACGGGGATGATCAAAAAGATCAGAAGCGCCCGAGAAGTAATGGACGATATCATCGGCGGAGCAGTAAAGCTACTGGATGAGAAGCTGCCGGCTACTGCGATCTTCAGGGGCTGAGCGCTAACAGCATCGTAATTATTTTAACCTCTCAAATACAACTTGAACGGATATATTCGTATGGAATATGAAGGTCTGATACTGGAAAAAAAGGAGAGTATTGCTATCCTTACCCTCAACCGGCCACACAGACTCAACGCCCTGACGGCGGAAATGAGCAACGAACTACTTCCCAAAATATTCAAGGAAATACAGGATGATGATGCGGTTCGCCTTCTCATCATAACAGGCAAGGGGAAAGGGTTTTGCACTGGAGCTGATGTTGTCCTCTTCAATGAAGCTGCGGAAGCGGGTAAACTTCAGGAGACGCTTGAGCCACGTGCTCAAACAATCGGTGGGGCCTTTGTGCTCGGCCTCTATAACCTGGAGAAACCTGTCATCGCCGCAGTCAACGGCGTCGCAGCCGGCGGTGGGGTTTCTATTGCCCTGCTTGCCGATATCAGAATTGCCTCGGAAAGGGCGCTTTTCAACCTCGCCTTCGTGAAACGAGGACTCATCCCGGATTGCGGCTGCACCTTCCTTATGCCGAGGTTGATCGGCACAGCCCGTTGCTTCGAGTATATGTACACAGGTGACACGATTGACGCCACGGAAGCCGAGCGCATCGGCCTGGTGAATAAAATCGTATCTCATGAGAAGCTTTTAGAAGAGACGGAGACAATGGCCAGGAGGATAGTTGAGGGGCCGCCGCTGGCGCTGACACAGATCAAGCGCGCTGTGCATTTTGGCCTTCTCAACAATCTGGAGCAGCAGTTGTATTTCGAAACCTATGCACAGAAAAACCTATTCGGGAGCGAGGATTTCCGTGAAGGCCTGGACTCATTCCGCAACAAGCGGGCACCTTATTTTAAAGGCTTCTGATATCGCTGGATTTATTAATATTAATCAATGCATACACTTGAATTATGAATACGGTTAAAAGAACCCCATTTTTTATTATACTGGCTATAGTTTAACAAGATCAAATTGATCGTAAATAAGGGAGGACTTGTTAATGAGAGATTTTGATGCTGTCGTAGTTGGTGCTGGGTTGGGTGGCATTTCTGCGGCAACTTATCTTGCCAAGGCTGGGAAGAAGGTCGTACTTCTCGAGAAGCATAATGTCCCGGGTGGCTATGCTTCGTCATTTGTCAGGGGTCGCTTTGAGTTCGAGGTTGCCCTGCATGAGCTTTCGGGCTATGGTCACGAGAGTGATAAGGGGCCGATCTGGCGCATCTTACACGATAGCGGCGTTGCCGATAAAGTAAAAATTCTGTATATCCCCGAGTTTTACCGCAGCGTCTTCCCCGACTTTGATATCACCATACCCATAGGACGGCAAAATTTCGAGGACGTGCTCTGTAACCAGTTTCCCAAGGAAGCAGACGGAATCAAGAAATTTTCCCAGACAATATTTGAATTTGCCGAGCAGGCTTTGAAGGCTAACCGTGTGGGAATGAAAGTGGTAATGCAGGATCCTTCTGCTTTTCCTACATTGATGACTTATTTCGGCAAGTCGCTTTCAGATGTGCTCAACTCCATGGTATCGGATATAAAGGCACGCGCTGTTCTGGGACAAACATGGGGCTATTATTGCCAGCCGCCCTCAAAATTGTCTTTTCTTATCTATGCTCTGGCTTTGGCAAGCTACCTCAGATTCGGGCCGGCACATATCAGGGGAACCTCTCAGGCACTATCACAGGGTTTTATCGATACGATGGAAGGATATGGTGGTGAGGTATGGTTCAATAACGGCGCCAAGCGTATCCTCATAAAAAACGGCAAAGTCCAATCTGTGATAACTGAAGATGGTACAGAAATTGCGGCGCCTTATGTTGTATGCAATGCTAATCCTGTAACCACATGCCTCGAGCTTATAGGTAAAGAAAATGTGCCAGACTGGTACCTCAAGCGCATAGGAGCCTGGTCACCTGGCGCTGCTACCTTCAATCTCTATCTGGGGTTGGATTGTCCTTGCCAGGATCTGGGGTTGACCGTGCACGAAAATTTCGTCAATATCAGCTATGACCTGGATCGTCAGTATGAGAATATGAGAAAATCCCTCAATTTTCAACCCGATGGCGTGGCAGTAACAGCGTACAATACCGTTGACCCCGAAATCTCCCCTCCAGGTACAGCTTCAGTTGTTGTCACGCAGATAGCCTATGCTGATCCCTGGTTAAAACTTTCCCCTTCCGAATACGCGGATGCCAAGAACAAACTGGCTACCAGATTACTTAATCTTGCTGAAAAAGTTGCGCCCGGGATCAATGATCATATTGAGGTGCTGGAGATCGCTACACCGCTGACAAATATGCGATATACGGGCAATCCAGGAGGCAGCATAATTGGCTTCGACGAAAACTTCACGGGGACGGGCTTCACACATGTGCCCAAGCGCGGACCATTGGAGGGACTCTATTTCGCGAATGCCTGGGTGAATATAGGTGGTGGGTTCGAAACCTGCATCGCTAGCGGAGCACTGACGGCACGGGATGTTCTCAAGGATATGGATAGGGGTGGCTGGGAAGCAGGCAGTATTGATAATCTGAAGGATCAGGTTGACAAGCAAAAGATCAGTCCGCAGGATTTGAAAGATCCCACTGTTCAGGAGAAGAAGGTACTTTCCAAGAGCCATCCCAGCCGCATTTATCTCGTGGTGAACGAGGTAATTAAGGAAACAGCCAGCGCCAAGACACTCAGGCTGACTTCAGCAGATGGCCCCCTGCCATTTTTTCGCGCCGGGCAATATGTCAACCTGTTCGTTAATATCGATGGGGTGTTGACGTCCCGCCCGTACAGCATCGCGTCTGCACCGGGTAAGCCCTCTTTCGATATCACGGTTCGCCGCATGGAGGGCGGCTTCGTATCGCATTATCTTCTTGATCGTGTAAAAGTGGGCGATAAATTTGAGTCCACCGGGCCGAGCGGCAGCTTTTTCCATGAGCCGCTGATAGACTCGCCTGACCTGGTCTTCATCGCGGGTGGCAGCGGTATTACACCATTTATGTCTATCATCAGGGAAGTCACAGAAAAGAAGCTGTCGCTAAAGATTCACCTTCTCTATGGAAGTCGCAAT
>CAYLRS010000048.1:0-8865 GCA_964385895.1 uncultured Dehalococcoidales bacterium | reverse complement strand
ACGAAAACGCTGTAGTTGCCGCCTTTGCTGGGGGAAGTCCAGGAAACCTTATTGCCTTCTCCGCTCAGTGTACCGTCCCGTGCTTCCCACTTATATTGCACAGGGTCGCCATCCTGGTCACTGGCAATACAGGTCAAGGTTGTCCGCGATGCATATTGCAGCGCAGCAGGATCTGCTGTCAGGCTGGTAATCGTCGGGGGATGGTTAGCACTGACCGTGATTTGTACGGTAGACTGGGCTATCCCGCCTTTGCCGTCATCGACTGTAAGTTTGATCTCATAATTACCGAAATCTTTGGGCGCCCTCCATGTTGTGTTAACCCTGCCGTTTTCTACGAATTCTCCTCCGGTGGCAGTCCATTTAAAATTGATCATGTCCCCGTTAGGATCGGAAACTACACTCTGCAAATTTACCGTCCCGCCGGGATACGACTGGTTCTGAGCAGCCGTTACGGAGGCAATAACTGGGGGTAGATTCCCCGCCGGGGCTTTGGGCGCCTGGTCAGCTACTTTAACGCAGGCAACTGGTAAGACAAGGCTGACCACAATTAAGAGTATTGCCGCATGTAGTATTTTGCTTTTGTTCAACTCAAACCTCCTATTTATTAATTGATTATCATGGTGCAAACGTTATCAATAAGGTAAGGTCAGGCCACTCAACATAATCAATGGAATTATTTGTATTGCTGGCTTTATAGAACAGCGCTTCCAATTGAAGCCTACTGGCCCCTGCCGCTACCAGGCTGGTGATTTCAGTCGTAACATCAACCTCGTTCGGTGCTGATGTAAACAGCGCCCCTGCGCTGAAGAAATTGTCACCTGTAATAATGTAATCCGGCAACCCCTCGCCATAGTTAACCTTCCAGAGCCGCAGACCGCCCAGGGCATTGAATGGATCACCGGTTATTCCTCCCGGCCCAAATTTCAATTTTGCCTGCCTCACATTGGTCTTATTGAGCCCGAAAATATCAAAACTGAAAAACGCGCGGTAGGTAAGGTTTTTCTCATCATCGCCTGCCCGGTAGCGATTTGTATCCTTGACGCCAGTCGAAGAAACGTTCCCGCTCTCCTCCTTGACCAGGTTGATTGTTATGGAACTTCCCGCCGGCGCTACTTTAACCAGGACCGTCTGCCTGGATTCGCCTCCTTTATCGTCACTCACCACGCAGGTAATACCTATATCGCCAACCTTATTGGGCGAAATCCAGGATACCTTGTTGCCTTTCCCATTTATCGAACCATCCGCGGCATTCCAACTGTAAATGATGATATCTCCGTCAGGATCATTGGCCACACAGGTAACGGACGTGCTTCCACCCGGTGTGACGTTTTGCCTGTCGGCGGATAGGCTGGTTATAGCAGGAGCCCTGTTACTGGATACCGTAATTGACGTCCGAGCCTGGGCAAAGCCTCCTTTGCCATCCTCAACCGTCAACGTTATCTCGTAGACACCGCTTTGTGATGGCGCCTGCCATATGTTTTTTTGCCCAGATCCCCCGAAACCTCCACCCGTTGCCGACCACTTATATGTGACAGGATCGTTATCTGGACTGGTGACTTTGCTTTCGATGATAACAGTTCCACCTGGTGTGGTCTGGTTCTGCATCGGCGTCAAGCTCATGATAACCGGAGCTTTATTACCCGAAGGAGCCTGTGGTTGGCTGCAACCTATTACGACAATGATCGATAAAAGCAATATGCTCGACAATAGCATTGAGAACTTCGGAATATTAATCATGTATATTTCACCTCCTCGCCAATAAGATTAAGCGCAGTATATCGTAATTAATAGGGAAAAACAACGACTTGTGACTATTGGTTATGAGCCGCTATGTCATAGCTCAGAACCTTCCAGGCGTCCGATCCTGTCAACTGAACCGTAAAGCCCCAAACTTCGCCAGGATTAAGCAATTCCTTGTTCGCCGATGAAACACCCACAACATTTTTCTGGGCATCGTAATAAGTCACATTGACCACACAATCCCTGATAACTGTATCGCTGGCATTCCTGGCTGTCCCCGTTACGGTCGCCATGCTCTGGGTGATATTCAGATTACCGGTGAACTCCCGGACTGTAATAGTGTGTGTAAGAATTTGTAGCTCAGAACCCGAACTACATGCGATCAATGAAACAACAATGCCAATCGCAATAAATACGAATACCAAACTTCTCATTGGTTTATGTATCATCAATCACCTGCAGCAACTTGATGCGTCCCGTACGATCACAGTTACCGTCACTACCTTGCTTGTGTTATTTCCATGTCCGTCGTCTACGGTAGCCATAATGTGAAAATCGCCATACGATTTGGGCGCTTCCCAAGTGATCTCCGGTCCGCTTCCAAAGATCTTGCCCTCGCTGGCTGCCCATAGGTAGGTAAGAGTATCACCGTCGGGATCCGTACCAATGCATGCTATCTTAGTATTTCCCAGTGGATAGACAGCGGTGTGCTCCACCGACAGCGATGTAATAATTGGGGTGCTGCCTGATTTGGCTGAAGAAATGGAATTACAGGCTACCCCTGTCAGTAATGTAAGTATTAATACACCGAAAATATTAGTAACCCGATGAATACTCAATCCAGGCTCCTCTAACAGATTTCCGCGATGTAACAGATGTATATATGATAAATACAGACCTTCCTGTTTGGCAAATCGGGTTTGTTAAATCCTTATCTCTAGAGTATCCTTTATACAAATACAGGACGAGGTATAATATGGCTAACTTTCAAACCAAATTAGAAAAACTGCTGGAAAAGACTGCAGCCAATAACACCTGGCGGCAACGCGAGTGCATAAACCTCATCCCTTCAGAATCCACTCCCAGCCTATTGGTGAAGCTTTGTGAAATATCCGATCCATGCGGCAGGTACGCCGAACACCGGACCATGAAAGGCAAGGAGGTTTATTTTTATCAGGGGACCGACTTCATCAGAGATGTTGAAGAGGAGCTCACTAACGAGCTCAAAATATTTTTCGGGTGCACCAATATTGAGTTACGACCCATAAGCGGCCAGATGGCAAACGAGATCGTTTACAAGGCTATGGTCAAGTTCGTCAACCGCGATAAGGGCAAACAGCTTTCGAGAAGGCTGAGGGCAGTGATTAATAACGACCTCACCAAGGGTGGACACCTTAGCGCACAACCCATGGGCTCACTTTTCAATTTCGTTGAGGAGAATACTGAGACAGGAAAGGAAAATGTACATAACATCCCCGTGCTGAAGGACAGCCCCTATAAGGCAAATACTGCAAAGCTAGGAGAGCTAATCGAATCAGTAAACCCCGAGCTCATCATATTCGGCAAGAGCATGTTTCTGCACAAGGAACCCGTCAAGTTCGTTGCCGACCTGATAAAGGATATGAAGCACCGGCCCGTGCTTATGTTTGACATGGCACATGTGCTGGGCCTTTACGGCAGCTTTCAAGACCCTTTTAAAGAAGGCGCAGATGTAGTGACCGGCAGTACTCACAAGACTTTCTTCGGCCCGCAGAGGGGAGTTGTCGCTGGAAACATGGGCGAGGGTACCGGCCTCGATAAGCTCTGGGTCGATATCAAAGGCAGGGCAATGCCAGGATCCACCAGCAACCACCATCTTGGCACGCTGCTTGGCCTGCTTATGTCAACTTATGAAATGAACCATTTCAAGAATGAATACCAGACACAGGTGACTAAAAATGCCCGCGTCTTCGCAAAGGCCCTGTATGCCAAGGGGATAACTGTGGAGGGTGACCCCGCTGAAGGTTTCACTGAGACCCATCAGGTGGTTATCCGCGTAAGACAGTACGGGATTGGCGAGGATATCGCGCGCAGGCTGGAAGAGAACAACATCATCACCAACTACCAGGCCCTCCCTGATGACGAGAGCTTTATAGGTTCGAGCGGGATCAGGATGGGCACGCAGGAGATGACCCGGTTCGGCATGAAAGAGACCGACTTCGAGCAGCTAGCAAGCTACATTGCCGACTGCATCAAGGATAATGTCCAGGTCAAAGCAGAAGTAAAGAAATTCAGGGAAAAATTCCTCGCCATGCAATTCTGCTTACCGCCTGAGAAAACTGTCCCGCTGGCAGCGAAAGTTCTCTCATCGATATCCCCCGGTAGCTCCTATCTGAAGCTCTTTGCAGAGAACCTGATATTGCAGGTCAAATAACCATACACTCGGCCCAAAGATCGCTACGTCATCGTTGTTTCTCTAGATGATATGGTCAGTTTTGGTCGTCCTTGCGTACTGCCGTATAATTATTTACGAGTCACGCTATGAAAACCAGTTTTGCTATCGAGACCTTTAACCTTACCCGCAAGTACGGCGATCTCGTAGCGCTGGATAACCTGGACTTAAAAATCGGCTACAGCGAGGTATTCGGCCTGCTGGGACCAAACGGCGCCGGGAAGACCACTGCCATTTCACTTCTTTGCACCATCGTCAGCCCGACCTCGGGTACAGCGCTGGTCAACGGCTATGATATCCGCAAGCAGCCTGGTAAGGTCAGGAGAAGCATTGGCATCGTCTTCCAGGATCCCAGCATCGACGACCGCCTCACCGGTCGTGAAAACCTCCAGCTTCACGCCACGCTCTACGATATACCTACTGTGCAGGCAAAAAAACGAATTGCCGAGGTCCTGGAGCTCGTCGGGTTGACTGACCGCGCCGATTCGCCGATGAAGACCTACTCGGGCGGCATGAAGCGGAGGCTGGAGCTGGCCAGGGGGTTGCTACACAGCCCGAAGGTACTCTTCCTTGATGAGCCGACTCTGGGACTCGATCCCCAGACACGCGAGCATCTCTGGAACTACATCGAAGACATGGCGCGTAAAGCAGAGATTACGGTCATCCTCACCACACACTACATGGAAGAGGCGGAGCGGCTCTGCAGCCGCATTGCTATCATCGACTTCGGCAAGATTAAAGTCATCGATACCCCGGCTAACCTCAAAGCCATGCTTAAGGGAGATGTGATAACGGTCAAGACTGACCGCCCTCAGGAGCTTGCCGGCAGGTTGTTGGAGATATCTTTTGCCCCCTCAATAGAATCTACTGACGGCTCCTTGAGATTAACCGTACCGGATGGGGAGAAGCTGATACCGCGGCTGATTGAAATTGCATCCCAATCCGGCGTGCAGGTTAAGTCTGTTTCAATCCACAGGCCGACTTTGAATGATGTTTTTCTGCATTACACGGGCAGGGAAATCAGGGAAGAGGAGGCGGAGTCATCAATGAGAATTCATATGAGGGCCATGGGAAGAATGAGATGAACGAACTCAGGAAAATAGGCGCCCTCTGGTACCGTGAAGTGCTCCGGTTCTGGAGAGAGAAGTCTCGAATAATATCTTCTCTTATCCTGCCCCTGCTGTGGCTTCTGGTATTCGGCGGTGGGATGAGGGGTGTTCAATTGCCCGGTGTGGGGAACTACCAGATGTTCATGTTCCCGGGCATCCTGGGCATGACCCTGCTCTTTACGTCGGTCTGGTCCGGGATTTCAGTTATCTGGGACAGGGAATTCGGCTTCTTAAAGGAAATAATGGTAGCTCCTGTATCCAGGTCTTCTATTGTCATCGGCAAAGCACTGGGCAGCGGTACCAGCGCCTTTATTCAGGGTTTTATCATGCTGCCGCTATCTTATCTTGTTGGAGTAAATCTCTCGCCCCTAGCATTCCTCACCTTGATACCGGTTATGATAATCATCGCGGTAGGGTTGGTTTGTGTGGGCTTGTTCATTGCCTCCCTTATTAACAGCATGGAAGGCTTCAACTTTATCATGAGCCTGGTGATCATGCCCATGTTCTTCGTTAGCGGAGCTCTCTTTCCGCTTACTGCAGCGCCGGAATGGCTCAAGATTCTCAGCTACTTCAACCCGCTTACTTATGGAGTCGATACTCTCCGCTGGGCAATGCTCAGCGGTACTGACACCATACTCCCTGTATATGCTGAGATACTGATATTGGTCGGCTTCGCCGTGGCCATGATAGCCGCCTGCTCTTACACCTTTGGAATCCGCAAATAGCAACCCGGGCTATTTATCCATCTTGACAAGAGCCCATTGCACGATTACAATTTGCCATCAACTGACCCTTCATATACCAAAAAGTGAAAAATAACTGGCAAATAAAGCCGGGCGATAAATTCGTCCGGCCAAAACGACTAAAAGTCAGGCCTCTCAGGCGCGTCCTGCGGACAACCCACCTTTTTAGCATTGCCTACGGAGACGTTGGTTCCTCCATCTACTATGCTCTGGGAGTAGTTGCGCTTGCAGCCATGGGCGCTACCCCTCTCGCTCTGGGGATTGCCGGCATCGTCTTTGTCTTCACCGCCCTGTCCTATGCAGAAGGCACTGCCATGTTTCCCGAATCGGGAGGTTCAGCCAGCTTCGCCCGTCATGGTTTTAATGACTTTGTCGGGTTTATAGCCGGATGGGGGTTGATGTTCGGATACATTGTTACCATATCTATTTCTTCTTTCGCAATACCTTCTTATCTCGGTTATTTTTGGGCACCACTCAAAACAGATCCACTAATTATGACTACCTTTGCAATGGGAGTTGTGACATTCTTAATGGTGATCAATGTGATCGGCGTAAGAGAGTCATCAATTTTAAATATCTCTCTTGCTATACTTGATCTCGCAACACAATTTCTGCTCATCCTGCTCGCGCTACTCTTCTTCTTTAATCCTCAAATAATTATAGAAAGGATTAAGAACTACTGGCCGGCTCCCCAGGATCTTATGTTCGGGATCGCCATAGCCGCTATTGCGTTTACCGGACTCGAAACGATATCTCAAATGGCTGAAGAAACAAAAAGGCCGGAAGTGCGTGCGCCCAGGGCGTTAGTTATCATGACCGTTGTCGTGCTGCTGGTTTACGCTGGTATTTCTGTATCAGCTTTCTCCACCATGACTCCAACGGAACTCGTAAGAGACTGGTCCACAGACCCCATTGCGGGAATCGCCAGCAAGCTTTCCCATGGATTAGTACCATGGGAGCTTGCTGTGAAATGGTTCACAGACCAGGCCCCTCAAATAGTATTCGTCTGGATTCTCACAGGGATACAGGCTATGCTTCCTGTATTAGTCGCGATATTAGCAGCGACAATCCTGCTTATTGCAACCAATGCCGGGTTACTTGGCATATCAAGACTTGCTTTTTCCTTGAGCCGTTTCAAGCTGATACCGGAATTCATGGGGAAGGTGCACCCGAAATCTAAAACACCTTACATTTCGATCATAATATTTGCCGGGATTGCAATATTTTTGCAGTCTCCCGGCTTTTTGGTTCCTGATATGTATTCCAACCTGGGCGGGCTATACGCTTTTGGTTCCATGATGGCGTTCGCACTGGCGCATGCCTCGATCCTGGCTTTGCGGGTGAAAATGCCAGATGTTGAAAGGCCCTTCAGGCTTGGAGGGAATGTAAAAATTAAAGGCCATTATCTCCCGGTAACGGCAATCCTCGGTTTGATAGGTACGACGGCTATCTGGATTGTGGTAGTTGTGATGCAGCCCTATAGCCGATGGGTTGGTTTTGGATGGGTTGCCGCAGGCCTTGTAATATACTGGTATACGCATAGAAATAAAAAGGCTGAAACCGGACAGGTTGCAGAACCTGTGAAGGTTGCACACAATGGGACCTGATCGCACAAATTGTAATTTAGAATTGCCTGCAATTAAAGGAAGGGATAATCTACTCTAATGGAAATTGAAAGAATACTTATAGCAGCCAGGGGAAATGGTGTTGACCAGATCGCCGTTGAAGTTGCTTGCAAGATCGGGAAGAAATCGAAGGCCAAAATATTTATTGTATACGTCATCGAGGTTAATCGCACCCTGCCTGTTGATGCTATAATTAAATCCGATATAGAAAAGGCCGAGAAAGTACTGGTGGATGCCGAAGAATATGCTCTGGATAACGATTTCGATGTTGAGACGGAAATCATTCAGGCGCGAGATGTGGGTCCCGCGATAATCGACGTAGCAAGACAGCGTAGCGTAGACTTAATCGTCATGGGCATGACATATAAGAAGCGATTCGGTTCATTTACCATGGGCAATGCAATTCCGCACGTGCTCGAAGAAGCTCCTTGCAGGGTGATCATATGCCGCGAACCCAAACCGTAAAATCAAACAAGAAAACAATCGTCATCATGGGCTGTGGCCGTGTCGGCGGCAAGCTGGCCACAATGCTGGACGCTGCAGGTCATAAAGTGACCGTGCTTGATCTCGATGCTTACAGCTTCAGGCGGCTGCCTCCTACTTTCAGCGGTACTGCGCTAATAGGCAACGGCACCGATGAGGATATGCTTCGTAAAGCAGGTATAGAAGAGGCAGATGCTTTCATAGCTTTAACGCAGGGCGATAACCGCAATGTAATGGCAGCGCAAATAGCACATAACATATTCAAAGTGCCCAGAGTGATCTGCCGTATTTATGACCCCCTGAGAAAAGATATATATGAGCAGCTTGGGCTTGAATCTATAAGCCCCACCGAGGTGTTTGCCGATCTGCTATTTAACCGGATCGAGAAGATTTAATAATTATGAAAGCTTTGTACATCGTCATCATAGGCGGAGGCAACATAGGCTATTACCTGAGCAAAGCTCTACTCAGCGAAGGCCACGAGGTTTTAATCATCGAGAAGGATACACGGAAGTGCGAAAGGCTCGAGGACGAGCTCGGAAGCTGCTGCATGCGGGGGGATGGGTGCGAGACCGCTGTGCTTTCTGAAGCGGGGTTGAACCGCGCTGATGTGCTTATATCTACAACAGCGCAGGATGAAGACAACCTTGTTTCGTGCCAGGTAGCTAGATACCGTTTTAAGGTACCTCGCACCATCGCGTTGGTTAATAACCCAATAAATGAAAAGATATTCA
>CAYLRS010000047.1:0-8905 GCA_964385895.1 uncultured Dehalococcoidales bacterium | reverse complement strand
ACCTGCAATACGGCCATATCGGCAAATGGAGCAAATGGGTCATCACCCAGGACTATCCGCATTTTGCGTCGGACGGACTTCCCCATTAACCACCGGAAAGTCACCAGCCTCATAGGTAAGGCAGCCTCGCAAAACAAGGGACCCTGAATCGCGGGCATCGTAATATGCTACTCGGTGATAATCTTCGGGGCGCTTCGACTCAAGTTGGATTGCGGTATTATCCGGGTCCTGGCTATTTAGGCTTGAGGAAGCTGACGGACTCACCCGTCATCACAAACTGGTATTGCGTTCCCTCCATTGCCACCTTCCACACACCGTAGTTACCGGCCATACGGGCGCCGATTTGGTCGAAGGTGATCGTTCCGCTGGCGCCGTGATAATCCTTACCCGCAGTCAATAGAGCATCCCTGATGCCAGCTCCATAGTAGGAGTTGGCCTGTTTTACAGCCAGCGCTATCAGGTTCATGCCGTCGTAAGTTGTATCGCAATATACCGTTGGGGCGAAATTATAGGCAGATTTGTAATCGCTGTTGAAATTCTTGTATACATCTGACTGTAAATCAGGTACCGGTACTGTACCGGTGACTGCCTTCTCCATGAACTTAGCGGCCTCAATATACCGGTCGAGAGGCATATCATACACGCCGTCAACCGCGATCCACTTGATATTATCCATCCCGAGTTCACCGGCCTGCCTGTAGACCACCGCACTATCCTCGTATGATCCCACATGGAGCACGCAATCAGGTTTTTTGTCCTTTATAGCATTAAGCTCGCTGAAATAGCTAAGCTTTGCGCGGTCGTACCTGACAGAAATGACCACCTCGGCACGACCTTTGAGGAACTCCTTCGCCACCTCCTCTATGCCCCTGCCATAGCTCGTATCCTGAACAAGGGTTGCGACTTTTTTAAATCCCCTGTCCTTTATCAATTTGGCAACCACTCCTCCCTGCAGTGAATCATCCGGTGACGTGCGGAAAATCCAGTTTGACCAGCTTTGTCTGGATAGCTCCGTCGATGTCGCCGAAGGGGAAACCAGTGGCACTCCATTGCTTGCCAAGTATTGTCCGGCTCCCATTACCGCTTCGCTCGTGGTACATCCCAGAATCACCTGGACATTATTTTCGCTTATCAACTTGTGTACAGCCAGCAGCGAGGTAGCCGCCGTGGAGCCTTCATCCTCTACCAGCCACGTAAGTTTTTTCCCCGCAATACCACCATGACCGTTGATCTGCATGATGGCCAGCTGTGCAGCTTTTATAAGGTTAGGCCCCCGGGCAGGCGCGGCGGCAGTTGGCATCACGCAGCCGATAGCTATTTCTGGGGGTAGCCCCTGTGGGGGCGGGGCAGCGCAGGCAAAGAGAAGAACCGGCAGCACCACGGCTGTTATCATTTTGAAGAAAGCTGCTGCTCTCATATTGCACTCCTGCTACAAACTATCACAATCTTTGAACCGGACTCCGTTTATTATATCACTTCGACAATATAGACAATATACGGGCTTTTACTGTTTTCGACAATCAGGGTACAATTATTACGGTAAAATCGGGACGTTTCCCTGCATGCAAATCGACATCCAGGGAATGCTGGAGGTGTGGAGAAAGTGATAGGAAGCAACTTTATGGATATTATCTCCGATAAAACCGATGTTCTGAAAATATTGCCGGAGGCAGCGGAAGAGCTCTGTTCTGCCCTCTTCAGGAATTCACCTGCTGGTATTTATATCACACGCAACGGTAAATTCATCTATACCAATATCGAGTTCCGCCATGTAACGGGCTATAGCCAGGACGAACTATACGGGAAGGACTACCGGCGCCTCATCAACCCCCGCTACCGGCAGAAGCCCAAGCAGAACATTGCCTCGCTATTTGCTGAAGATGATGAAGCCAGCCACGAATTCAAGATAACCACCAGAGATAGCAAGAAGAGGTGGATCTCGGAAAAAATCACGTATTTCAAGTATGGCGGCAACTGGTTGACTCTGGGCCACTGGCTGGACATCTCAGAGCATCACGCGGTGGAAAATGCCTGGCGCGAAGCCGAAAGGCGTTTCCAGTCCGCCTTCGAGGACCTCTCCTCAGGCCTTACCATCATCAGTACCGACGGCATTTTCCTCAAGGCAAATAAATCTTTCTACGACATGATCGGCTACGAGGAAAAGGAGGTACTGGAAAGCCGCTTCGATGAAGTGCTGCATCCCGATGACCGCAGGGCATGCAGCGACCTGATGCAGCTGTTCGTTTCCCTGGAAAAACCGGAGGTACCGGTGAAAAAGCGACTTTTATGCAAGGACGGCAGGACCGTCTGGGTTGCTATGAGCATATCTCTCATTGGAGACTCCCAAGAAGACCCTTCGTATTTTATGGTCCACTTCCAGGACATCACGGAGCAGAAGAGGGTAGAGGAAGGGCTTAAGGAGGAGGATCAACTCTACCACTCGCTGATAAATACGTCTCTCGAACCTATTGCCGTTCTGGACCTCGACCTCCACGTTACACATGTGTCACAAAAGTTCCTCTCGATGCTTGCTTATGTGAAAAACTCCGACTTGCTGGGGAAGAAGATCGGAGGTTTTATAATACCAGGCGAGCGCGATAAGGGTGAGATACAAATACTGGAAATGATTATACAGGGCATTCCCGGCAAGCTAGAATGCGGCCTGCTCAAGAATGACGGCGGTACTTTGCCCGTCGAGATGAATATCTCCTGGATAAACAACGATAAAGGCACCCCTATGTGCGTTGTTTGCAGCTTGAGAGACCAGTCGGAGCAAAAGCAAGCCGATGCCGTTGCCAGGGAAGTGATGTCACAGGCCTCAACAGCGCTGCAAAGCACAGCCACAGCCATCCTTATCTTGAACGAGGACACCACCATAGCGATGGTTAACGCGGCATTTGAAAAGATGACAGGCTATACGCGTGAAGAGATTGAAGGTAAGAAAAGCTGGATTGAGTTCGTGGCCAGGGAAGACCAGGCCAGGCTGAAAAGATATTATCTGATGAGGAGACTTGATCCGGGTTCTGCCCCCGATACATACCAATTCAAGCTCACTGACAGACAGGGCAACGTCAAGAATGTGCTCATTAATGTCAGCCCCATCCCTGGTGCGAATAAAACGGTTGCGGCTCTGCTTGAACAGAACGGGTTCCAGGTTGTTGACATTGAGAAGTACGAGCAGGAGAAACGGGCATTGCGTGAATCTGAAGAGCGCTGCCATTTGCTAGCCGATAATGTCAAGGATGCGCAAGAGAACCTCAGCAAACTTGAGAAAACGGTCAACGGTACTATCGAGGCCATGGCAAGAATTGAAGAAATGAGAGACCCCTATACCTCAGGCCACCAGGAGCGCATAGCCATGCTTGTCGGCGCCATCGCCAGGGAGATGGGGTTGCCTGATGACCAGGTGAAAGGGATAGTATTTGCGGCAAGAATCCATGATATCGGCAAGGTCTATGTTCCTATGGAGATCCTGGGCAAGCCGGGAAAACTGAACGAAATCGAGTGGCAGATTATCCGTACCCATGCTGAGGGCAGTTACAATGTGCTTAAATCCATAGAATTCCGCTGGCCGATAGCGGAAGCTGTTTTACAGCATCATGAAAGGTTGGATGGCTCAGGTTATCCGAAAGGCCTTACCGGGAAAGACATCATACTCGAAGCAAAAATCCTCATGGTAGCTGATGTTGTTGAAGCGATGGCTTCATACCGACCGTACCGCCCCAGCATGGGCATAGAGGCTGCACTCGAGGAAATCGGGCGCAACAGCGGTGTACTTTATGATGTTGATGTAGTTAAAACCTGCATTAAGCTGTTCCGCGAAAAAGGCTTCTCTTTCGAGAGGGCGGCCGGTGACTTCTGAAAAGAAGCCGGGGGTATATTTCAGGAAGAACCAAATATAACAGGTTTCGAACCTGCAGCCAATCGGTTATGAGAATTGATATTATGTTGCCTAATATTCTGGCAATTTTCAGGAAGGGTTCCGCATCAAATACTCACTGTACTCAGCGAGCCCGAAGAATGTAGGGGCGGACATTCATGTCCGCCCGTTAAGCGGGCCGGTTTAAAATCCGGCCCCTACAGTTTAAAGCTCCACCACCGTTGCACCACTCTTCCCCTCACCTCTTCCTCCGGGACGGAATGACCTGGCCAGCGGGTGCTTCCTGAGCTCCCGCATAACCGCCTGACGGAGGGTGCCGGTGCCCTTGCCGTGCACTATGCGCACTTCCTTGAGCCCGGCAAGGTATGCCTCGTTCAAATACTCATGCATCACCGGTATCGCCTCGTCCACTGTCATAGCGTGCAGGTCGAGCTCAATGCTAACCTCCCTTTTCTGCCCTTTGCCCTCGGTGCTTTTTCCCTGCGCTTTACCGAATCCTGTAGTCATCCCCTGTCTTTCCTGCTGAACTCCAGCCTCAGAACCTGCTGCGTGCTGCTCGTTACCTTCACTCGGTCATCGATGCGCCAACCGACCACCCATACTATCTGGCCCTGTGAACACATAATGGGTACGCTGTCGCGCCATGAGCGCGGGATGGCGGCATCTACCATGAAGTCCTGCAGCTTCCGCTTGTGGGTCATGCCCAGTGGGTGAAAGCGGTCACCGGGCTGCCGCCCCCTCACGGTCAGCATTCTACCTGTCTTATCCAGATCGAGGCTGGCGCTGAAGATGTCATCTTCCCGGTAAAAACTTTCCTTAAGTATCTCGGCCTTCACTTGCCAGCCGGGCAAGGTTGACTCTCCGGGGATATTCAGGGTATAGCTCGTATTCAAGGCGGGCCAGGGACATGGGGAGGTACCAGGCGCCGATATTACCAGGCGCCCGCGCTCATTGGTTGCTATTAAACCACCGGGCAGGTGCATGCATTTGCCTGTCGCGGCGAAAAGCAGCCTTACAAGCGAATCTATGTGGTCTGCCTCGATATCGCGCAGGCTGCCGTAAGCCTGCTCCAGCGCGATGCGTAAGACACGCCTTTGCAAGGCCAACGGCATGCCCCTGAGCTTGCCAGAGTCCAGGCAGGTAAGGCCGCCCTCACCGCTCGCAGTCTGGGCAAAGACCTGCGAAGCCTGCTCATCAACGAAATCGGCATCCTCGCCGGCCACGTCCGCCAGCCTGAGTAGAGCTTCCTCTATCCCGGAGTTATATTGTCGTAATAACGGGATAAGCTCCAGCCGGACCCGGTTACGCAGGAACCTGGCCTGTTGGTTTGAAGTATCGTTTCGCGGTTGTAGACCATGCTGGTTGCAGTATTCCGCGGTTTCTTGCCTGGTAACCGTTAAAAGCGGTCTGACAACATAAATCCCATCGTCCCGCTTGCCGTATGGCATGGGAGCCGCGGGGCGGAGCCCGCGAAGACCGGATATGCCGCTGCCGCGTATGTAGTGCAGCAGAACAGTTTCAACCTGGTCATCACGCGTGTGCCCCACGGCCACACGACTGGCTCTAACCTGCCTGGCCACATCGTCCAGGAAATGGTAGCGCACCTCGCGGGCAGCTTCTTCTAAAGAAGTGCGTCTCTGTTCATTCCACGTGCGCACATCCCGTTTCTCAGACTCTATCGGGAGGCCGAGTTTCGCTGCCAGCTCAGAAACATAGAACGCGTCCGCTTCTGCCTCAACGCCACGCAAACCGTGGTCGAGGTGAGCAATATAAAGCTGGATGCCGAGCTCAACTTTCAAACTATTTAGCAGGTGAAGCAGGCATACTGAATCGGGCCCACCGGAGACAGCAACCAACACCGTTTCTCCGCCGCTTATAAGCGCATATTCCCCTATGAAGCTGAGTACACGTCTCTCCAGGGGATCAACTTTGGCAGACAAGTCATTTCTCCCTTAGATGGCAGATATCGCTCAGGAGGAGCAGGCGGGGCGGGCAGCCATCAACGAAATCGAGTATGCTCTGACTGCTCGGCTGTATCCTGATCCTTACGAGGTGCGTCAGCGGCAAGCCCAGTGCATGGCATACGACGGCGGCGGTGACAAAATAATGAGAAACGACGGCAATAATCCCGCCTTTATTAGTTGCAACTATTCTCTGTATCGCTGCCCATACGCGATCCCTGAACTGCCCCAGGTTCTCGCCGCCGGAAAAATCGATAGCATCACCCCTGGTCTGCCAGTCTACCAGAAACTGGCTGAAATTCATGCTGAACTTATCGAGCGGCACACCTTCCAAATCGCCTACGGCGAGCTCCTTTAATTCAGGCTCAGCTATTATTTGCAGTCTATGGTGTTTGGCAATGGCGCCGGCAGTATCCATGGCACGCTTAAGCGGGCTGGAATAGATGGCGGTAAGCGCGACGCCCTTCATGGCAAGTCCTAACTTCTCTGCCTGCATCCTGCCGGTCTCGCTCAGGTCGGTGTCGCTTCCGCCTCCCTGGATCACCTTCTGCTGGTTCCAGATGGTTTCGCCGTGCCGTATCAGTATAAGCTTAATCGGGTTCCTCCATCAGTCCTTAGCATTATGACAACGGCATATTATATGGCTAAACGAGACAAATTTGAAACAGGCGGGAAGAACAAAAACGGGCAATGACGCGGTAAAACATGCCATTGCGAGGAGCCGCAGACAACGAAGCAACCTCATGGTATTTCACTGATGCCTTCGATCGTGGGATTGCTTCGCTAACGTACGCAATGACGAAAATTCTTGCTCAAGCAAGGATCAGCTTAGTCCGCTGAATTGAAATCGGCAGATCGGTGAGGCCAAGCGCTTTAGCCACCTGTTCCGGCCTTCCCGAGCCTGACGGGTCGCAGCGCAATCTCATACCGATGGTGCATGTTCTATCCCGCTGGTTAATAAGCCACAAGTCATCGACCAGAGTCCGCAGGTCGTAAAAGCGCTCTCCTGTATCCCGGGCGTGATGCCAGGGCCACTGCCCGGCGGCAAGCAGTTTTTCCAGGTCTGTCTCTATTTCCGGGGCACCCCTGTCAGTCTCGACTTCAACTGCGTACTCGGCGAAGCGGACGCGCGATTGCAGGGAAGGTTCATCGAGTCTGGCCGGTGTGACTTCGAGTATTTCAATACCTTCAGGGAGCTGCGGGCTGACTTTCTGCGAGAACAAACCTGGCGAGATGCGACGGTCCAGGAACACGTCCATCAATTCCGCCTGGCTGGTAATGCCGACCGCCAATGGAGCTGCCAGGGAAATGCGCGGGTGGGGACTAAAACCTTCCGAGTATGCTGGTGGCAGGCCGGCGCGCCGCAGCGCTCTTTCCCAGAGCCGCATCAGGTCTAAATGAGAGAGGAATTTGAGTTTTTCTCCGCGGGCGAATTTAAGGCGCAGACGATGCATCCTTTTCCCTGGTGATGATTATTCTATCTATCTTCCTATCCCGCATCTCTTTAATAGCTATTTTAAGGTTGCGGTACTTGAAGTGCTCCCCCTGCTTGGGTATACGCCCCAGGTGGCTCAATATAAAGCCGGCTACAGTATCGTATTCGCCCTCCGGCAGGTGTAAGTCCAGCTCTTCGTTGGCCTCTTCTATCCTCAGCTCGCCATCGACTTCGTAAGTGTTAGCATCGATAGGCACGATCTCCCTGACCACCGTAGACATCTCGTCGCCGATGCTGCCCATGATCTCGGCGGCAAGGTGCTCCAGGTTGGCGATACCGGCTACGCCGCCGAACTCGTCTATGACTATGGCCATGTGATAGTTATGGTCGCGCATCTCCGGCAGGAGCTCGCCCAGACGCTTGGTTTCTGGCACGAAATACGGCTGTCTTACCAGCGGGTCTATGGTGTCGTTCCCCCGCGTGGTGTTTTTCGCGATTGCCATGAGGATGTCCTTCACAGAAAGTATGCCAACTACGTGGTCGGGGTTTCCGCTGTAGACAGGGAATCGGGCATGAGGGTGGTCTCCATATATTTCCATGAACTGATCCAGCGTAGTGCCTTCCTCGATAAAGGATATTTCGGTGCGTGGTTGCATTACTTCTTTGACCGGCCGGTCGGGGAATTCGAAAGCATTGTGTATCATTTCCGCCTCGGTATCCTTCCAGACGCCCTCCGCCTCGCCAACGTCTATGGCGGTGCGTATCTCAGCCTCATCGACGGTCATCCTGTGCTCATCCACGTCGGTCACCATGCGCGTGAAACCCACGCCTATCCTGCTGAGCACCCAGACAAACGGATACAGGATCCAGATAATAAGCTGGATGGGGATTGCATACGATAGGGCGACCTTTTCGGAATGGTGTGCGGCAAAGGTTTTTGGAATAACCTCGCCCAGTATCAGAACCAGCGCGGTGACAATGATGGTTGCTGCTAGCGCGCCCCAGGTTGCACCCAACAATTTGACAGCCACAATGGTTCCCAGGGAGGCAGCAGCTATATTCACCAGGGTATTACCCAGGAGGATAGCGGAAAGAAAAATGCTGGGGTGCTTCTGAAATCTGTCGAGAATGTCAGCCCACCTGGTGCCCTGGCTAATGAGATGTTTCACGCGTATCCTGCTCAGGGATACAACGGATACTTCAGCGCTGGAAAAGAAAGCGGACGCCAGCAGGCAGAAGAAAATCAGTATGAAATATACCGTGTACTCGTTATTCATATACTGCCCCAACCATACCCGGGGCATGGCTACATGATATCATCAGCTATACGCACAGTCAAAAGGTGGGGAGGTCTTTCTTAATTTATCATCAATGGTGCAAAATTTGAAATGAGCCCTGGAATTGGTTATATTACAGTCATTATCAGGGTGCAATTATGCAGGTAGATTTCGCCTTCGTTTGTGACTACGCTGACGCTACAAATAAGCTAAATGCGCTCGGCATCGGGTTCGACACCATCATGACACCCCAGGTACCCACAAAACACCCCACTTTCTTCCTGGTTATACAGATGCGTGCCAATGTTGTCGAGGCCGGTGAAAAGAACATAGAAATTCGTCTGATTGACGA
>CAYLRS010000046.1:0-8945 GCA_964385895.1 uncultured Dehalococcoidales bacterium | reverse complement strand
AACATAACTGCCATAATCGACATCCATGCTGATAATCTGGCATGAAGACAGCACTGAGACAGGGATTAAAGGAGCAGCTATCCTGGCATTGTCGGTACTCACATATTTATAGCTCTGATACCCAAGGTAGATACCAGTACCTATGCCTCCCAGGATTACCACTACTGCAACTATAAAAATCACCTTACCACGCGTGGTGGCTAATACTGATTTCATTCTATCTGCTAACTTATTCGCCATAGATGTTGCCTCCGTTTGAATTTGAACTAAGTAGCTCTAAACCTAAGACTTCATATTTTTTACTTATGCAGCGGCTTAGGTGGCACACTGCTCTTCTCGAGCAGTACTTTCTCACCCTCGTTTAACCCTGAAACTATCTCGGCCTGTGTCCTGCTTTGCAGACCGATTTTAACCAGTCTCTGCTCAATTAGATTGGTCTTTTCGTCTTTCAGGACACGTACATAGTAATTGCCAGGTTTACCGGTAATTGCGCTTTTTGGTATTATCAGGACATTCTCGTGCTTGCCCACCAGTATTTCAGCCGTAGCAGTAAGGCCTCCGGTCAAATAGGTTGCAGCTTCCTGGGGATCCAGCATAATCTCCACCTTATAAGTTGCCACATTTGACTGCAGCGAGCCATATGCCGGAACACCTCCTACCTGAAGTGGCCCGAACGGTGAAATAAACTTCACTTCGCCCTTGAATTCCTTGCCAGTCACAGCATCGATAAAAACCGTAGCATTATCACCTACGCTGACCTTCATTACGTCAATTTCATCTACTAAACCGGTCATCTTCATAGAACTTGTATCAGCCAACCGTATAACATAAGAATCGATGGGAACTCCTGTCACCGAATACCTTTGCGATATCATGTCGCCGTCGTGCAGGTTAACGTCCACCACGAGACCATCAACCGGAGCCAGCAATTCCGTTCTGAGTAAAGCTTGTTTTGCCCTCTCCAGGTTAATAATTGCTGTCTGTACGCTGATGTTGTAGTCACGCAAGGTTTTTAAGTTTAGTCCCTGCCTGAACGTAGAGATATTCTCATCCAATATCTTGTTGCTTAACTCAAGTTCATGTCGGATCATACTAAAGGTTTCTGCGAATTTTACCGCGTCGAAATCATCCTGGACTGCGAGTTTCTGTAGTTGATCCAGGTAGCCAAGCACCTCGTTATTCACTGTGTAGGTCGTACAAGTATCCGGGTATGTAGAGTTCTCCGGCAGGTGGTTGAGCCTTTTTACTATACTGTGCGTATCAGTCATCTCCATAAGCAAAGCCTGGACTGCATTCTTAGCATTGTCATACTGACCATTTTTAACCTGCTGCTGCAGCGCAGAGAGATTATCTATTTCAGCAGTCAGCCTCTCTATGGCCGCATCAATGTCTGCGGTGGAATAAGCCGATTGGTTGACGTCAATCAGATCTGGCCTTATCTTGCGGTACTCCGGATCGCCGTAGAAATTCTTAGCCTCGTCAAGATCATATTTTGCCAGCGAGATCTGAGCAGCAGCATCCTCATATTTGCCCGTTTGCAGGAATGTCTGTGCTTTCTCCATCTCCTTTTCAGCAAACTCGAACCTCTTCAACGCAACAGCGTCGCAGTAAAAACCCGGCGATCGCGTAACTCCGCAGCACACGGTCTGCACTACGTTATTGATAGCTAACTCGAGTGCATATTGCGCCGATTCCACTGCCAGTTTCTGTGTGGTATCATCCAGCTTGGCCAGCAATGTGCCTGCTTTAACCGTATCGCCATTTTTAACGTATACTTTTTTAATCCTTCCGCTATACGGTGGAGTAAACATCGTTGTATCAAAATACAGGTTCACTGCAGCGGGCACCTCTATATTACCGTCGGCACTGACTTTTACTTCCAGGTCATCACGCTGGACCGTTACCACGGTCTTCTGTTCTGTAACAGGTCCCCCATTACATCCACCAAGTGTGATAGCCCACACTAGAGCTATCAATGCGATTTTTAAAAACGATGCTTTTTTCATTTTCTGGAACTCCCCATTCATAATCCTTTTAAAGGGTGATCACATATTGATTTCGGTTTCCATTTATGACCCATTACCTACCTTCGAAATGATTCCGTGGAACGTCTCTAGAGCTACATATAGGTTATCCAACTCCTCATCCCGTAAGACCGATAAATTGTTCTTAATACTTTTACGCACAATACCTTTTCTATTTATGACAAACCGCTTGCCCTTCTCGGTGATAGCGATGCGTATGATGCGCCGGTCCCTTGCATCCGGCGATCTCTGCGCGTACCCTTTCTCTATTAGTTTATCCATCAGGGCTGTCACATTAGGCTTGGAAATTCCCAACTTCCTCCCGATCTCCGAGGTTTGCAATAGCTCCCAGTTCATCAGCATGGCGAGGACGTGGAATTGCATGTTGATCGGGTTAGTCCCGGTTTTTGTATGAGCCCCTTTCAGGATTTTACGGTAAAAAAGTGGGAAAAAGAGAAATAAGTTATCAACTATGCTATCAAGCTTGTTGTCTATTAACTTCTGCACCATGGCGAATATAAAATAACTGTTAACTGAATATAATTGTTATATTTATATAACTTATTTTTACAGAAGTCAAAGGTTTGCCGCTACGTTCCGATGCTGCTATACTATCCGTCGTTGTGGACTACGAGACAATCATCGGCCTTGAAGTACATTCCCAACTTCTCACTAAGAGCAAAATGTATTGCTCCTGCGATGCTGATTATGCCAGCGCCCCTCCTAACACACATGTATGCCCGGTCTGCATGGGCATGCCGGGAGTGCTGCCAGCAATCAACCAGCGTGCAGTGGAATTCACCATCATGACCGCTCTAGCCCTGCACTGCATCATGCCTGAATATGCCAAGTTCGACCGTAAAAATTACCCGTATCCCGACCTCATGAAGGGTTACCAGATATCGCAGTATGATGCTCCGATGGGCATCGAGGGTTATCTGATAATCGACGTGGAAGGAAAGAAAAAAAAGATCGGCATTACTCGCGTACACCTTGAGGAGGACGTGGCCAAGTTGGTTCACCGCACAACACCTGAGGGTGAAAGTTACAGCCTGGTGGATATTAACCGGGCAGGCATGCCTTTGATGGAAATAGTAGGCGAACCTGACATCAACTCGGCGGAGGAGGCCAGGCTTTACCTGGTAAAGTTAAGGTCGATACTGCAATATCTCGGAGTTTCCACCGGTAATATGGAGGAGGGCAGCTTCCGCTGCGATGCCAATATTAGCATACGGCCCAGAGGCACATCAAAATATTTACCTAAGGTTGAGGTTAAAAATATGAACAGCTTCCGCGCCGTTTACCGTGCCCTGGAATACGAAGCGCAGAGGCAGAAGCAAGTAGTCGAGTCAGGCGGCAAAATCGTGCAGGAAACGCGCGGTTGGATGGATGACCGGGGCATTACTGTTAGCCAGCGCAGCAAGGAATATGCTCATGATTACAGATACTTCCCTGAGCCGGATTTGCCGCCGTTATCTTTCAGCCGGGAAATAGTGGAAAAAATCCGTGAATCTTTACCTGAGCTACCAGAGGCTAAATATGACCGGTTCATGGCTCAATATAACCTGCCGTCTTACGACGCCGAGTTGCTTACCGATACACGGACAATGGCGCAATATTTCGAAGAATGCATCATCCTTGCTACAAAAGATCAGAGGGAGCAGAATATATATAAGAAAGCCAAGACTATCAGCAATTGGTTGCTGGGTGATTTCTTGCGCTTGCTCAACGCTAGTAATGAGAGGATCGAAGATTCGAAAATAGAACCAGCCCACCTTATCGAAATGCTTGATCTGGTCGACAAAGGCACTTTAAGCGGGCCATTATCCAAAACAGTTTTTGAGGCGATGTTCCAGAGCGGCAAGCCCGCCAGCATTATAGTGCAGGAAAAGGGCCTCGTCCAGATAAGCGACATCGGTGAAATAGCTAAAATAGTTGATAAAGTAATAGCAGATAATGAAAAGGCGGTTGCCGACTACAGAAGTGGCAAAGAACAATCCATGACATTTCTCATAGGACAGGTCATGAAAACCTCTAAAGGCAAGGCCAATCCGGCAGTAGTCAGGCAGATAATAGTTGATAAACTCGGAGGAATATAAAATGCCAGTATATTTGATCATAGCACAGATACTTATTGCTGTTGCGCTTATTGCCGTACTTGCCCTGCAGGTCAAGGGCGGCGGCCTTGGCGGTATCTTCGGGCAGGCAGATGGCGTCTACAGGACAAGGCGCGGCGTTGAAAAAACGCTGTTCCAGGTGACCATAGTCCTGGCTGTCATATTCATAGTACTCTCTATAGTCATAGTCAGGGTCAGCTCTTCCTGATATCTATTAGGATAACATGGCTCGGGTCATCACGCTGACGACCGATTTCGGCACAGGCGATAATTATGTCGCCAGTATGAAAGGTGTGATCCTTGGTATCAACCCGCAGGCCGCGATCGTAGATATTTCCCACGCAATCGAAACACAGTCTGTCAGGCAAGCCTCCTTTATCCTGCATACTTCCTGGCGCTATTTCCCCGAGGGGACCATTCACGTAGCAGTGGTTGACCCGGGAGTAGGCAGCCACCGCAGGGCGATCATATTGAAAACGCCGTCAGCATTTTTTATTGCTCCTGATAACGGCATCCTCAGCTACCTGCTGTACGAACTTTCTAAAGGACATGGTACGCATGGCTATCCGGCGGCAATCGAGATAAGGAAGAGGCCAATTCCGGAGGGCTGCGAGGCAGTTACTCTCACAAGGCAAGAATTCTGGCACCATCCGGTGAGCTCGACATTCCATGGCCGGGACATATTCGCGCCGGTCGCTGCCCACCTTTCGCTGGATATAGCGATTACCGAGTTTGGAGAAAAGATAGATAGCCTGTACGCTTTCCCCATCCCCGAACCTTTTCAGGACGCGATGGGCAACATGATAGGCTGCATAATACATATAGACAGGTTCGGCAATTTAATTACGAATTTTACCACAATCACCATCCCGTCCAGGGGCGCTGCTGTGGAAATCAGAAATCAGCGCATCAGCAGTATGAGTCACTATTATGCTGAAGGCAGCGGGTTGATGGCAGTTATAGGCGGCAGTGACTACCTGGAGATATCTTTCAAGGACGGTAGCGCAGCCACGATACTGGGCGCCCGAGTGGGAGATCCCCTGAAACTAATAAATCCCACAGGCAGGTAAAGCTCAGCGGGCTATCTTCCAGGTAGTACCCCTGGGGGTGTCCTCGATTGCTATTCCAAGCTCAGTTAATTGGTCACGTATATCATCGGCCTGCTTCCATTGCCTGGCTTTACGGTGTTCATTACGTTTAGAGATCAAACCTGCTATCAGATTAATTTCTACTTCTGTATGCTTTTTAGTTTCCTGCAGTGTGAACCCGATCACACCGGCGAGCTCTTTCAACGTTTCCTGTGCCTTTCTAACATCCATACCCTTCTCAGCACCACGGTTTATCTCGCGCACCAGGTCAAACATCGCTGCCATTGCCTGCGGGGCACTGAAATCATCGTCCATGCTTTCTATGAACCGTGCTTTAAAAGGCTCAGTATTGAGTATGGGCCCACCCTCCTGGCTCTCCGCTTTGAGTGCTTGCCTCATCCTCTCGATCCCAGCTTCCGCAGCATCCAGCGCTTCCAGGCTATATCTTAACGGCATCCTATAGTAGGAGCCCAGGATAAAAAGCCTGATGGCATCAGGGCTGTTTCGTTCCAGCGCCTGTTTTACGGTCACAAGATTGCCCAGCGATTTGCTCATTTTATCAGCGCCCAATTGAAGAAACCCGTTGTGCATCCAGATACGGACGAATGGCTCGACCCCGGTGTAGCACTCGGATTGAGCTATTTCGTTTTCATGGTGCGGGAATATGAGGTCCTGCCCACCGCCGTGAATATCCAGTATATTACCGAGGTGCCTGATGGACATGGCTGTGCATTCTATATGCCACCCCGGTCTGCCTTCACCCCAGGGGCTGTGCCATGCCGGCTCTCCGGGTTTCACAGCTTTCCAGAGGGCGAAATCAAGCGGGTCTTCCTTTTTTTCGGTCTCCGCCGTAGTTGTGGTCCTCATGTCTTCTGCGCTCTGATGCGTTAACTTACCATACCCGGGGAAACTTCTGACACGGAAATAAACGCTTCCTTCCGATTGGTAAGCGTGCCCCTTATCCATAAGCGTCTTGATTACTTCGATGATCCTGGGAACCTCTTCGGTAGCGCGGGGATATATGGTTGCACGTTTTATATTCAACGCATCCATATCAACCAAGTATTCTGCAATATATTGTTCAATCAGGTCCTTCCATGGTATGCCCCGCTCACTAGCCCGGTTTATTATCTTATCGTCGATATCAGTGAAGTTTTGCACGTACTTGACCTTGTATCCCCTGTATTCCAGGTAACGCCTGATAACGTCAAACGAAATGTAGCTCAAGGCATGCCCAAAATGGCAGACGTCGTATACTGTCACGCCGCAAACGTACATGTTTACGATATCGCCTAGAGGAACGAATTCCTCTTTCTGGCCAGATAAAGTGCTGAATATCTTCATCGGTTACCTTGCAATAATGGTACTCACTCTTCTAAAAGCGCCACAGCATAGGCCGCCATTCCTTCTCCTTTGCCAGCGAAGCCCAGGCCATCGGTAGTAGTTGCCTTAACCATCACCTGGTCGACATCAATTCTCAGAGCGCTGCTTAATTTGTGGCACATCTCGTCAATATACGGGGCAATCTTGGGCTCCTGCGCAATCAGGACACTGTCTACGTTTTTAATCACGAAACCTCGTGAACACACCATTCTCCCTACCTTTTCTAACAGATCTATGCTATAAACGTCCTTATACTCGGGATCACCAGTAGGAAACTGGTGACCGATGTCTTTCATGCCGGCTGCACCTAACAAAGCATCCATTATCGCATGTGTTAAGACATCTGCGTCACTGTATCCCGAGAGCCCCTCTCCAAAGGGGACTTTAACCCCACCGAGCACCAGCGCCCTGCCGGTAATTAAAGGATGAACGTCGTATCCAATCCCTGCTCTCATATCCTCACCTGTTCTTTGCGATAAATTCGGCTAATGCAATGTCTTCAGGAGTCGTGATTTTAATATTATTATGATCCCCCGGGTATAGCTTCACCTTGAAACCGGCTTTCTCAACAAGGCTTGAATCATCCGTAACCTCTTCATTAACCGTGATGTAAGCCTTTTTGATGATATCAAATCGAAAAACCTGCGGCGTTTGTATGGACCGTAAATTCTTACGCTCCAAAGTTTTTTGCACCAGCTCTCCATCATTGCACTGTTTGATAGTATCTTTGACTGTGACCGCTGCCACAGCGGCTCCAGTTTGCCCGGCCGCATCCAGTCCATCAAGGACCAGCTTTTCTGTAAGGTAGGGGCGGGCGCCGTCGTGTATTATCACCCACTCGCATCCTTTTATCTGGCTCAAACCATTTTTCACCGAATCCTGCCTGAGTCCCCCACCCGGGCAAATGGTTTTAACTTTCGTAAATTCATATTTATTAACCATTTCACGGCCTTTTTCGATTTTATTCCCATGCAAAACCAGGACTATCTCATCAACCGGTTCACAATTTTGCAAAACGCTTAGTGGCCAGGCTATTAAAGGTTTATCCAGGAGTCTTAAGAATGTTTTATCGGTACCCATTCTACGACCGCTGCCCGCACTAACTACAATGGCTACTACCTTTGACTTTTTACTCAACTTCCTGCTCTTTCTTCTTTGCTACCTTAACCAATCCCAGTTGCAGCGCTTCGGCGATATTTTGAGCGCGGAACACCTCGATATTGTCGATCGCATGTAACGATTTCTTGGAATATGCGGGCACTATGCACCGTGTAAATCCCAGCCTCGCTGCCTCAGCAACCCTCCTTTCAATTTGTGGCACGGACCTGAGTTCGCCACTTAGCCCGATTTCACCGAGCGCAACTGTGCCGGGTGTAGCACGCGCATCCCTGAAGCTGGAGGCGATTGCCAGTGCGATTCCGAGGTCAGCCGCAGGCTCAGAGATTTTTATACCGCCGGTTACATTCACTATGACATCCTGGTTATATAAACCTACTCCGGCCCTCCGTGTTAAAACGGCGGAAATCAAGAGGAGCCGGTTGAAATCTACTCCGTTGCCTATACGCCGCGGTGGACCGTATGCAGCAAGGCTGGTAAGAGCCTGTATCTCCACCAGCAAGGGACGGCTGCCTTCCAGTGTCGGTACAACCGCTGCCCCTATGGCACCATTGACATAGGATTCAAGGAAATATTGCGAGGGGTTGGGTACCTCGATCAACCCTGAGCCGCTCATCTCGAATACGCCCACCTCGTTGGTCGAGCCGAAACGGTTCTTGGCACTGCGCAGAACCCGGTAGCTGTTGAACGATTCCCCTTCAAGGTAAAGCACTACATCGACGATATGCTCCAGTGCTTTTGGACCGGCTATGGAGCCGTCTTTTGTCACATGGCCCGAGGTAAATACGGGGACGCTGGCTTTTTTTGCCCAGCGCAGGAATCTAAGGGTGCATTCACGTATCTGGTTGATGCTCCCGGGAGCGCTCCCGATATCCTCCAGGTAGACTGTCTGGATAGAATCCACAACGACGAGGTTTGGAGTCATCGTCTCAAGCCTTGCCATGACAAGGTCCATATTAGTTTCAGGAAATACAAAGAGCCCCTCACCGGTAATTCCCAGTCTCTCTGCGCGCATTTTTAGCTGCTGGGCCGATTCCTCACCAGAAATATATACTACCTGGCCTCCTGATCCGGCGATTACGCTGGATATCTGAAGTAGTAGAGTGGATTTTCCTATGCCCGGGTCACCACTGATAAGTACCACGGAACCCGGGACGAGGCCACCACCGAGTACCCGGTTCAATTCTTCAATGGGAAAGGCGATCCTGGAATACGAG
>CAYLRS010000045.1:0-9024 GCA_964385895.1 uncultured Dehalococcoidales bacterium | reverse complement strand
TCCGTTTATCCAGAGCTTTCTTTATGGCGGCGACATCTATACAGAAATCGAGCTTTCTTGGTATGTTGACTGTCTCACCGCCGCAAACATCGGTGCTAAAAGGGTACATACCGAAAGTGGGTGGGCAGTTGATTACTTTGTCACCGGGTTCAATAAATAGGCGCAAAACGAGGTCAATAAGCTCATCGCTACCGCTGCCAGCCACAATGTGCTTGGAACTCAGCCCTGTGTATTTCTCCAGCGCTTTCCTTAACTCTCGCTGCTCCGGGTCAGGATAAAGATGATAATAGGCATAATTGGCAAGGGCCTGTCTTACCTTGGTTGAGCAACCGTAGGGGTTTTCGTTGCCATCGAGCTTGATGGTCTTCTCGCCGGGTACTTCGGCGCGCTGGCTCAGCACATCGGTCGGATCGACCGGTGTATAGGCCTTCATGCTCTTAAGGCCACGGCGTATCATACTCTCAACGTCTTTTTTCGTTAGCATTTTAAGTTTTTTTCCTATTTCTCAACCTGATCCTGATTGCCTGCGCGTGGCCGCTTAGCCCTTCGTTTTCCGCCATGGTTATGGCGGGCGGACCCAATTTATCTATGGCATTGTCATCAAAAGCGATGACGCTGCTGATCTTGAGGAAATCCTGCACGATGAGCGGTGAACTGAAACGCGCGCTCCCGCCCGTGGGGAGGGCGTGGCTTGGCCCGGCCGCGTAATCACCGAGCACAACCGGTGAATACTCCCCCGCGCAGATGCAACCGGCATTCCTGATCCTGCCTATATATTTTTTAGGCTCCCTGACCATGATGGAGAGGTGCTCCGCTGCATACAGGTTGGCAAGCTCTATCGCCTCTTCGAGGTTTTTCACTATCACGATTTTACCGTTGGCATTGAGCGCTTTAAGGGCAATAGAGCTACGTTTCAGCTTCGCCAGTTGATTCTTCAACTCCAACTGCACCTTTGCGGCCAGTGCTTCAGAAGTTGTTATAAAGACCGAAGAAGCCATAGGGTCGTGCTCGGACTGGGCTATCAGATCGGCAGCACAGAAAGCCGGGTTTGCGGAGCCATCAGCTATAACCATTACCTCGCTGGGACCCTGCAGAGCGTCGATATCCACCGTGCCGTAAACCAGCTTCTTGGCGGTCATTACCCATATATTGCCCGGGCCGCAGATCTTATCCACGCGGGGAACTGACTTTGTGCCGAATGCCAGGGCGGCGATAGCCTGGGCGCCTCCGATTTTGAAAATCCTGTCCACGCCGGCTATATCCGCGGCGGCCAGCGTATTGGGCGGCACCTTTCCTTCTTTGCCGCAGGGCGTAACCATGATTATTTCCTTCACCCCAGCGATGCGGGCAGGTATAGCGGTCATGAGGACAGTAGAAGGATAGGTCGCGGTACCTCCCGGCACATAGATCCCCACCCTCTCCAGTGGCAGCACCTGCTGTCCAAGACCGTCCTTGAAAAAGCCCCTGCCGTATTTCTGCATGCATATCCGGTGGAATTTCCCGATCCGCTTTGCGGCTAACTTAAGAGCTTTCAATAAGTCGGCATCGGCTGTTTTCTTTGCAGCCGTTATCTCCTGCCTTGTCACTTCCAGAAATTTGAGCTTGGCGCCGTCGAAGCGCTCAGTGTATTCGAAGAGGGCTTTATCGCCTGCTTTCCTTACGTTTTCGATGATCTCTTTTACTGATTCTTCGATGAAGCGCCCTTTTGAAGACCCCTCAGAAGACGCGTCGTAGGGCAGCGGCCGCTCAAGCAGTTTTTTCGCCTGGTTGAAATCTCTGATAACTTTCATTTTTGCCCTGCTGCCTCTTTGAATATACTTACCAGTTTATCTATCTTCGCCCTCTTGCCCGCAGAAGCCAGGCTTCGGCGGCTCCCGATAAGACAGGCCGTGGACTCGAAGAGCGTATCGATTATCTTGAGCCCGTGCCTTGCCAGCGTCTGCCCGGTTTCCGTATTCTCGATGAGCATATCGGCGTCTTCCGGCAGGTAGACCTCTGTGGCGCCCCAGGTGGGTATTACCCTGTAGCGGGCGATGTGCCTGTCACGCAGGTACTTATCCGCGATATTGACGTACTCCGAAGCTATCCTGAGCGGGGTCAACTTGCCCCTGTTTATAAGCTCCTTAATGCCATCTATAGTGTCAGACTGGATGTCCTTGCTGACAACGGCGACCACCATGACCCTGCCGAAGCCGAGGTTTACAAGTTCCATGACCGGGCTTGAAGGGAACTGGTAGAGGTGATCGAGCATCCAGTCCCTGCCTGTGATGGCAAGGTCGAAGTTGCTGTTTGCGACCTGCTGGGGCATATCCTGTGGCCTGATCACTTTGACATTTATGCCGTCAATGCTGCACGACGGTCGGCGCCTCAGGTCGTCCATAGAGTAGCCTTCCATTTTAATCCCGGCTTTTTCCAGGAAAGCGGCCGTATGAACTTGCTGGTGCCCGTCGGCCAGGGCCAGCCAGATATCTCCCTTTGCTGCCCCGGTATTGTAGTTGTTGGCTGGTAAAGAAGCAGACTTATCTTCTTTTACCCCGGGTTTTTCCTTGATCATGGGTGCACAGCTGAAGCGGGCCAGCATACTGTTGAAATCCCTGGTCTGCAGGCTCTGAGTGTTGGCGATAATACAGGCGCTGCTTGTGCCTATTTTTTTCGCAGGCGTCAAATTAAGGGAGCGCAAGGCGTTTTCGTCGCCGGAGCGCAGGACGGCAAGCTCAGCGTTTTCAGGGAGATACGCATCGGCAGCTCCCCACAGGGGGAAGATGCGGAACCTTCTCAACCTCATTTTATAAGCCGCGGCCTCCGCCAGCGCCGGGTACTCGGTCACAATACGACAGTCGGCGCCACTCCTGATTCTAACTTCGGCTTCAAGTTCGTTACCGACCGCGCAGGCCAGGAAAATGCCAGCATTATCGTAATCCAGGTCGGCTATCTTAAATACATTGCTGGCAGGATATCTCGCCTGCAGTTCCTGAAGCCAGTCGGAACTGCATATGCCGAAGTCGTAGTTGCCGATGGCTACCTGGACTGGTATGTCCCTCTCATTGAGCATCTTGGCGGTAAGAGACGGAACCGCCTGCGACCTCAGCCGGTAGATGCGGGTTTTTGAGGTGTAGTCATCAAATCCCAGGCCAGTCCCGTCTAAAAATTCGGCGGTCCGGTTGAGCATCTTGCCCTTGGGGAGGGCAAGCCTGATCTTAGCGGCAGCTTTACTTCCCAATTTTACCGAAACCCCCAATGATATTTATTACCTCATCTATGCTCTTTACCTTCCCCTGCAGGCCACTCGATTCTTCCTTGACGGTAAATCTTTCCAGCTTATCTGTCACCATGACGCTCCAGCGGGCAGCGAGCTGGCTGCCGCAGAAATCGAATTCAGCGATGAGCCCGGCGTTGCGCAGTGCGCGGGCAATTTCAAAAGAAGTCCTTATGGAAGGCTTTGTTTTCTTTTCCACCCTGATGATGACCGTCTTCTCCGCTTTCTGTCTGGACCAGGGTTTGACCTGCGAAGCCAGTTCATCAAGGTAGAAGGCAAAACCGCAGGCGGGTATATCTACCCCGCCGACGAGCTTGACCAGGTTGTCATACCTGCCGCCGCTGCATATTTTGCTCCCTTTTGCTGTGATCTTGAAGCACAGCCCTGTGTAATACTCGAATCCCCTGACGGAGGTGAAATCGATTATATATTTAACACCCAATGTGTCGAGCAGATCCGCCATCCTGGCGAAGCTGTCCAGCTCCTTATTCAGGCTGAGCGAAAGCCCGGGCATAGCACCTAAATTCGCCAGGAAACCGCTGGATTTTCCCTTCAGCTTCATCAGCGTGGAGATGATACCCGCGGTTTTCCTGTTGCCGCCGTTCACGCTGGCAAGTGCCTGCCAGTTGCCCTCGAGTATTTCGTCGAGGAGCTTTGTCTTCTCTTCGGCGTCAAGCTGCATCTCTTCAATAAGCGCCTTTAGCACTCCTGCGTGTGAGAGCTTGAGCGCATATTTGGGAACTCCCAGCGTGTTCAGCACCTCGAGCGCAAGGGCGATGATCTCGGCTTCCGAGGTCGCTTCGCAATCTCCAAGCAACTCCACACCGCACTGCCATTTCTCCCGGTTCTCCTTGCCAGTCTCCTCGAAGGCAAAGACGTTGGTCACATAGCAAAGGCGGGCAATTTCATTAGCTGCCATGTTTTCGCTGAACAGCCTGGCGACCGGTATAGTGCCATCCGGCCTGAGGACAACGCGCTCGCCTCCCCAGCCGTCCCAATCGAGGAATGAATAGACGCGCCCAAGCATTGCGGGGGTCAATGTACCCGCTGCCGTGAACAGGTGTATATATTCCAGGGTTGGCGTTTTTATTTCTTTATAGCCCCAGTTGATGCAGGAATTACGGAAGGCGTCTTCAACCTGGCGGAAGCGCTCCATATCCTCCGGCAGCAGGTCGCGTGCACCTTTACATTTTTGAGTTTCCATATAATTTATGTCCTCTTTGAAGTCGCATAATTCTACACTAATACTAACACAGCTTCAATTTGGGCGCTGATAAAAAAGCGGGCATCCGTTGGTTGGTGCCCGCTGCAGGATCTTGCCAGTAAAATATTATTTCTTCGAGAAGGCGAGTATGCCAAAAATGATCAGATTGACGATGGGAATGAGTATCAATATAACCCACCAGCCCGGTCTATTACATGCCTGAAATAAATACGATAACCCTTTAGTACTGGTATGCTTTCTCCATGCCGACGTCGCCCTTTTGTAATACAATATAAGGACAATGTTAAAGAAAGTCATCCGCATTTCATACCTCGCGTTGCTATTGATCGGATTAGCTTTATGCGTTTTAGGTGATCCGGTTCATGCCAACGGACGGGATATCCATGTGCTCGAGGTAAAGGGTAATATCGTACCCGTAGTGGCTGACTATATTAGCCGTGGCATAAGCGAGGCCGAGGACCGGGGCAGCGTAGCATGCGTTATCGAGCTGGATACGCCCGGCGGACTGTTGGATTCCACCGAGAAAATAGTAAAACGCATTATGAATGCTAAAGTCCCCGTGATTGTTTACGTGACTCCGCACGGGGCGTGGGCAGCTTCAGCAGGCACATTTATTACTGTATCGGCCCATCTCTCGGCGATGGCGCCGGCCACCAGCATCGGCGCAGCGCACCCTGTTAGTGTCGGGGAGCAAATGTCGGAAGATGTGCAGAAGAAGGCCACCGAATACTCCGCAGCGTGGATACAGAGCATTGCAGAGAAGCGCGGGCGTGACCCCGCTTTAGTTGAGGCGGCGGTGCGCGAGAGCAAATCCTTCACAGCCTTGCAGGCGGTGGAAGCCAAATTAGTCGATTTCGTGGCGGAGGATCTTGGCAGCCTGATTAAGAAACTTGATGGCACGAAGGTGACGCTGGCCGACGGACGCGAGGTCACCTTATACACGGAGAGCGCCGAAGTGAGCCGGAGTGAGATGACAGGCATAGAGAAGTTCCTGCACATGATAAGCCATCCCAACATCGCTTATATACTTTTAACACTGGCTTCCATCGGGCTGATTACCGAAATATCCAATCCCGGCCTGATCTTCCCGGGTGTAATTGGCGGCATCTGCCTGTTTTTAGCCTTTTACTCTCTGGGCGTGCTAAACGCTTACTGGGCAGGCGTGCTCCTTATTTTGCTTGCTATTGGATTGTTCGTAGCTGAGATTTTTGTGAGCGCCTATGGTATACTTACCACAGGCGGAATAATATCACTTGTAATTGGTTCACTCATCCTTTTCAGCGAAAGCGAAGCTTCCATGCAGGTAGATAAAGCTCTTATCGCGGTTGTAGCCATATTTTTTGCTGTCTTCGTGGCGCTTCTTGTCTGGGCCACGGTTAGAGGACAGAAGAGGAAGGTAACTACGGGCAGCGAGGGTATGGTGGGACAGATTGCCCTGGTTAAAGACGTGCTTAATCCCAAAGGCAAAGTGCTCGTCGACGGTGAGCTTTGGGCTGCTGAACTGGACGACGGCACAGCCAAACCGGGTGAAGAAGTAATTATTAAACAGGTGAATAACCTTAAATTGCTGGTAACCAGAAAGAAATGAGGAGGAAATAGTGGCAAATATAATACCGATAATCGTACTGGCACTTTTTGTGATAATCATCCTGGCGGCAGCCATCAGGATAGCCAACGAATATGAACGTGGCGTGATCTTCAGGCTTGGAAGATACGTGGGCATAAGGGGTCCCGGTCTAATCTTCCTGATACCTTTCATCGAGCGCATGGTTAAGGTGGAGCTGCGGGTGGTGACCATGGACGTGGCGGCGCAGGAATGCATCACACGGGACACGGTCACAGTCAAGGTGGACGCGGTTGTCTATTTCCGTGTTATAAAGCCGGAATCAGCGATACTCAACGTCGAGCAATATATCAGGGCAACGTCGCTGCTATGCCAGACAACGCTGCGGAACGTAGTAGGACAATCGGAACTTGAAGACTTATTATCACATAGGGACAAGGTGAACGAGAAACTGCAGGCGCTCATCGACGAGGGAACCGAGCCCTGGGGCATCAAGGTGAGCATGGTGGAGGTCAGGGACATTCAACTGCCGGAGACCATGCAGAGAGCCATGGCAGCGCAAGCAGAGGCTGAACGCGAGAGAAGGGCGAAGATCGTCCATGCAGACGGCGAGGCCCAGGCAGCTGAAAGGCTGGCCGAGGCTGCAAAAATCCTCTCCAGCCATCCTGCAGCTATGCAACTGCGTTACCTGCAGACGCTGGTCACCATCTCTACAGAGAAAACCAATACCATCGTGTTCCCGCTGCCTATGGACCTGATAATGCCGATGTTAAGTAAACTGAGTGGAGAGCAGAAGCAGAAGGGCTGATTATTGCCGGAAACCCCGGAGAGATTTTAAGCCAAAGTAAAGAGGGCGGGTGCTGTAATCCGCCCCTTTATATTAATTTCAATCTTTTAGAAGCGTGACATCGCCAGCCACGATTTCCAGCACGGTGCCATCGTCACGGCGCAATACCAGGTTGCCTTTCTGGTTGACTATCTCAGCTATGCCTTCCTCAATGCTATCACCCATGTTCACGCGGATACGCCTGCCGATGGTTTCCATGCTGTCAACCCATTCCCGGGTTATGCCGTGTGTGTCGCTGATTTTTACGTAGAGGGATTCCAGTTCAGTGAGAAGTTGAAGCGCTACTTCGGCGACCGGCACCTCCTTTTTCAGGTGGACTGAAATGCTCGTGGCTATCTCCGCGATCTCCGGGAACTTCTCCGTATTGAAATTGACGTTAATTCCTATGCCAACGATGGAATAGCGCAGGTCGGCACCGGCAAGTTCGTTTTCGATGAGAATTCCGCATACTTTCTTGCCTTTAATCAGCACGTCATTAGGCCATTTTATCCGCGCGGGTATCCCCATTGTTGTTATAGTACGCTGTACTGCCAGCGACGAGATAGCAGGCAGGTAGCGCATCTCCTCCCTGCTCGGCCTTAAAATGACGGACATGGCGAGGCTGCCTTCAGGCGAGAGCCATGTCCTGCCCAGTCTACCCCTGCCAGCCTTCTGTGTCCCGGCGATAACCACTGTACCTTCAGGGGCGCCCTTATCGGCCAGTCCCTTTGCAATGTCCATAGTCGAGGGCACACTCTGGAAATAGTGTATCTCATGCCCGAAGGTACAGTTCTTCAGGTTCTTTTTTAAATACGCGGTTATACCTGTTTTGTGGCTCATAGATATAATATAACAGAGGTGTTAAACTATGTATAATCCCTGAGCGGAATGTGCCGGATTCCTATTCTGCAGGAAAAGTTAACAGGAGAAGTCAATGAATACCCCCGATATTGAATATTTGGCCGAGAGAGTGGCTGATCTAGTAGTAGAGTCGAAACGTATCATAGTCTTTACAGGCGCGGGCATTAGCACCGAGTCCGGAATTCCTGATTTCAGGGGCAAGGACGGTATCTGGACCAAGCTTGACCCGGAGGACTTCACCATTCAGAGGTTTCTTGCCAGGCCGGACGTACGGAAGATGCAATGGAGATTGCTCGCCGGCGGTGGCCTGATCAAGGACGTCAAGCCCAACGATGCTCATTATGCAATTGCCGGCCTGGAGAAATTAGGCAAACTCGATTGCGTGATAACGCAAAATATCGATAACTTGCACCAGGTTGCGGGAAATTCGCCTGAAATAGTGTTCGAATTGCACGGCAATATGCAGTTCGTGCGCTGCATGAGCTGCCATAAAAGATTCCCCATGGAGGAGATCATCGCGCGCCTGGCAATAGAGGAAATGCCGGACTGCGCGCACTGCAAGGGCATACTGAAGCCGGATGCCGTGTTCTTCGGAGAGGCCCTGCCCCAGGCGGTGCTCAGCGAGGCGTCCAAGCGGGCGAGCCAGTGTGATCTTTGCATAGTCATCGGGTCAACACTGGTGGGTTACCCCGCGGCTTATATACCCATGTATGCCAGGGATGCCGGGGCAAAACTGGTGATTATAAATATCGGTGCGACCCCCATGGACTCGCAGGCTGAGGTCCGCATCGACGGCAAAGCCGGCGAGACCATGACTAAGGTTATGCACCATATCAGGAAGAAAATGAGTAAGTGAGTATATTGACAAGCTTTGAATACAATGTTAGATTGTGAGAAACATGATAACCGAGGAGGTGTTAATTTGAAGAGATTAGCTATCCCCATCCTTGTCCTGGTTATGCTGGTTGCGGGATGTGCTAGGCCGATAAATATAGCGCTACCTCCTTTAGCTTATGTAGATTCTGTTTCATCATCCGAGATTTATGTTGGCGATAAAATTAAATTTTCCGGGCACGGGTTTACAACCACTGGCGAGATCGTGGCTTACAACTGGCGTTCCAGCATCAACGGCGAGCTGAGCAAGCTGGCTTCCTTTGAAAGCAACACTCTTGATGCCGGGGCTCACACAATCTGGTTCAAGGTGCAGAATAATTACGGCTACTGGTCGCCGGAAGCGGGCACCAATGTAAACGTTCTGGCACGTGGTGGTCCCACCAAGATGCAGATCAAGA
>CAYLRS010000044.1:353-9040 GCA_964385895.1 uncultured Dehalococcoidales bacterium | reverse complement strand
TTCTTGGGTATCAGGCCGGATTTTTTCACCCACCAGAACGCGAGCAGGGTGGCAGCAACCGTCGAAACGACGAGCAGCGCTACATACCAGCCTACATCCCTGGGTTCCATGGCAAAGGCGGAGTTGCTGAAGATGGTTGCCAGGGTATTAGGAACCAGTACGGCCGTGCCCAGCACCGTCAGATAGGTCATCAAAAGGGCCATCCTGTTGTTCATCACCTGGAGCTGGTTATTGTAAATGGATTGCAGTACCTCCAGTCCCGATGCCAGCACCTCGGAAAGATGCTCCGCAAGGCCGATCTGGCGGCTTACGTCCTCAGCGAGAAGCCCTACTCTTTCCAGGAGCTTTGGTTCGTCGGTCAGCAGGTTGGCATCGCCGTAACGCAGATCATGGAGCACGTCTATCGTTTCCCACAGGGCGTCGAGGTAGGTAATCAACGCGTGTTTCATGCCGTAAATCTGCGGTCCCAGCATGGTGCGCGGCGTCTGAGGGTCCATCAAACTCTTATTCAAATCGTCACCCTTCTCCTCGATCTGGCGCAGGTGTTCGAAGTTGCGGTCGTTGTTCTGGTCAATGATGCGGATGAGCAGCATGGTGAGCTTGTCTTCTCCCGATATATCCAGGGGGATTTTCTTGAGTATGGTGTCAGAATAGCGGCGCAGGCGGGTGAAACGCCGGTCGACCAGGAGCGGGTGAATTGTCAAAATAAAATTTCTTCTCAACAGCAGTACTGTGGAATGTGATTGAACGTCGATATGCTCGTTGATCCTTATCTGGATGGAAAGCAGCTTGATGCCCATTTCAGTGTCGTAGTCTTCGTATAATGTCCCGCGGTTATCGACGAGCGAACTGACGAGTCGACTGCTGAAGCCAAGCATATTGGCTCCGAGGTGCACATCCGTTTCAAAATTGGCCGTACGGTAATCTACCCAGGCGATGATGGAGTTCTGTACGACTTCGAAAAAACTGGCAGGTGATTCTGCATCCTCCATAAATACCGAGCCATCATGGCAGATGGCCACGCAGAACCATGGTTTTTGCAGGGTTTCTGAAGGATGCGCGGGACCCTCGGCACAATGACTATTCGTGGAGTTCGGTATTTCGGCCATGGTCTACAGCCCCTTGTTAAATATAAACAGGGCCAGGTCCGCCATGCGGCAGCTGTAGCCCCACTCGTTGTCGTACCAGGCGATCACCTTGACCATGTTGCCGCCCAGCACCATCGTCTGCAGTGAATCGAAGATGGAGCTGTGCTGGTTGCCCCGGAAATCGGTGCTGACCAGGGGTTCTTCGCAATATTCCAGGATGCCCTTGAGCCTGCCGTTGGCGGCTTCCCTGAAGGTGGAGTTGATCTGATCCACGGTGACCTCCTTGCCGAGGTTGCATACCAGGTCGCACAGCGATACCGTGGGCACCGGCACGCGGAGCGCGATTCCATGGAGCTTGCCCTTGAGCTCGGGGATCACCAGGGACACGGCTTTGGCCGCGCCCGTCGTTGTCGGCACTATGTTCAGCGCGGCCGAGCGCGCGCGGCGCAGGTCCTTGTGGTACATGTCCAGCAGCCTCTGGTCGTTGGTATAGGCGTGTATTGTCGAAAGCAAACCTTTGGTTATACCGAAATTATCGTTCAGCACTTTGGCGACGGGTGCTATGCAGTTGGTGGTGCAGGAGGCATTGGAGATGATATTGTGTTTCTTTGGTTCGTACTTGTCCTCGTTTACTCCGAGAACGATGGTAATGTCCTCGTTGCTGGCCGGAGCCGAGATGATGATCTTTTTGGCTCCGCCCTGGAGATGGGCGGCGGCTTTGGTTGCATCCGTAAAGAGGCCGGTGGATTCGATGACGATATCAACCCCGTAATCCTTCCAGGGGATTTTGGCCGGGTCGCGTTCGGCCAGGACCTTCGTCTTCTCTCCGTCGACTACTATGGAATCCGCGGAGGCTTCCACCTTGCCCGGGTAGATGCCGTAGGTGCTGTCGTATTTTAAAAGATGCGCGTTGGTTTTCGCGTCGGTAAGGTCGTTTATAGCAGCGACGTCGAGTTTTTCGCCGTAGTGCTGGGATACAGCGCGGAAGACCAGCCTGCCGATGCGTCCGAACCCGTTAATGCCTATTTTTATTGCCATGACTCAGCCTCCTCTTGCGGATTTTCTTTTAGTGTAGGCCGCGGTAATCCTGGTCGACATGCCGCCGCGTACGTTCCAGTCGGTGATCACTTCCATGGATTTCGGCCTGACCGCCTTCACCAGGTCGTTGAGTATGCGGTTGGTCGAAGCTTCGTAGAATATGGTCACCGCCCTGTAGCTCGTCAGGTATAATTTTAAAGATTTGAACTCGATTATATATTTATCGGGCACGTATTTGATGGTCACGGTGGCAAAGTCCGGCTGGCCGGGGTTGACCGGGCAGAGCGCGGTAAATTCAGACGATACCGCCTGGACCTCATAGTCCCTGTCGGGGGAGGGATTGGGCATGGCTATCAGCAGGCCGGGCTGGGGGTGATCTTTATATTCGAGCTTTAAATCCTGTATTTTTTTCAGCAGTTTATCCACCGTCATCCTCCTGCCCAGTAAACCGTTGTATCCCCCCGGGAAGTCTTTTTGCCCTGATTTTCAGCTACCAGGTATTGCAGGTGCGCGAGGGTTTCCAGTACGGCCAGCCTGCGGTCGATGGGCTCGAGTTTATTATAGGGCATTGTCTCGCCGTTGATAATCCAGGGGATTTCTCTGGCCACTTCGAACGCGTTTTTCATCTCTATCCCCATGACCTTCTGTATGTTCATCATCCTCTCGCGGTGGTGGCCGAGTATGCCGTCAATTTTAGGTCCCAGGCCGCTGAAGACCGCGCCGTGTCCCGGTAAGACGAAGCGAACTTCGAGTTCGGATAGAGTATTAAGCGAGTTGATGTAATCACCGAGCGGATTCTCGCCTGACTGCGGATGGTAGGCAACGTTGGGGACGATCTCGGAGAGCACGGTATCGCCCGCGAAGAGGTATTGCTTGTTGCGTTCATATAAGCAGATATGGCCGGGTGAATGCCCCGGCGTCAGCATGACTTCGAATTCGTAGGGTTCTAATGAGACCGTATCGCCCGATTTCAGACTGGTTACTGATAACAATGGTGCGACATTTTTGAGCATGTTCAGCGATGCTTCCGAGAGCATCTTCAACTCATAGTCGGGCACACCGTTGGTTTTGAGGAATTCAGACAGCAGCTTCAAAAGGTTTTCGGGGTGCAGGTAACGGGAATCCAGCAGGCAGTTTTCGATCTCGCTCAGCATGATCTTTGCGCCGGAAAGCTCGGCTATCTTGCCTGCAAGCCCGAAATGGTCGGGGTGCAGGTGCGTGATAACGATCTGGGTTATATCCTTCATGGCGAAGCCGCTGGCCTTCATCTCCTTTGCCAGCGCGTTAAATGATTCGGTGGTATTCCACCCGGTATCGATCATCAGGTTCCCGCTGGCGCCCTCGATGATATAGACATTGATGCTGTCCATGCCCACCCTGGGCAGGGGCACTTTGATCTGGTTGATACCCTTGAAAAGTTCCATGCGGGATTTACCTCCTAAACAAGCAGGGCGCTGCGCCCGGGGAATTTTGATTTAGTGCCGAGTTCCCTTTCTATCTTCAGGAGCCGGTTGTACTTGGCCACCCTCTCGCTGCGGCAGGGTGCCCCGGTCTTGATCTGGCCGGAATTCACCGCCACCGAGAGATCGGCGATGGTTGTGTCCTCGGTCTCGCCGGAGCGGTGGCTGATGATGGCCGTCCAGCCTGCCTTGCGCGCCATCTCGATGGCGGCGAGCGTCTCGGTTAAGGTGCCGATCTGGTTCAGCTTGATCAGAATGGAGTTGGAAGCCTTGAGGTCGATGCCCTGCTTCAGGCGGTTGACGTTGGTGGTGTAAAGGTCGTCGCCGACGATCTGGACTGTGTTACCCAGTTTCCCGGTCAGGGCTACCCAGCCGTCCCAGTCGTCTTCATCCAGACCGTCCTCGATGCTGATTATGGGATACTTTGATATCCAGTCAACATAAAACTCAACCATTTCCGACCCGCTCAGCGATCTCCCTTCCCTCGCCAGGACGTACTTACCGTCAATATAAAAGCTGCTCGCTGCCGCGTCGATGGCAATATTGCAGTCCGAACCCGGTTTATACCCGGCCATTTCGATCGCCGATAATATGAGCTCTATGGCTTCCCTGTTGGAAGCCAGCGACGGTGCAAAGCCACCCTCGTCGCCGACGTTTGTATTCAGCCCCTTTCTTTTAATAGTCGTCTTCAGAGCATGGTAGACCTCGGAGCCCATTTGCAGCGTCTGGCTGAAGCTTTTGGCGCCCGTGGGCGTGATCATGAACTCCTGGAGGTCGGTTGAATTCTCCGCGTGTTTGCCGCCGTTGAGTATGTTCATCATGGGGACGGGCAAAACGCAGGCCTTTTCGCCGCCGATATACCGGTAAAGAGGTTGGTTCATTGAGCATGCTGCCGCATGGGCAACTGCCAGGGAGACGCCGAGGATGGCATTGGCTCCCAGGTTGGATTTATCGGGTGTCCCGTCGAGTTGGATTAATTTGTTATCTATATTTCCCTGGTCTGAGGCATCCAGGCCGAGCAGTGCTGGTGAGATGATTTTGTCGATATTGCTGACGGCTTTGAGGACGCCCAGGCCGCCGTAGCGTTTTTTATCGCCGTCCCGCAGCTCCAGCGCTTCATATTTGCCCGTGCTCGCGCCAGAAGGGATGGCTGCGATGCCCGATGCGCCGTCGCTGAGCCAGACTTCGACTTCGATCGTGGGATTACCCCTTGAGTCAAGTATTTCCCGTCCCACGATGCTCTTTATTTGCATGTTACCTCTGGCACTCATCATCTTATTCCTTCACGACCCTGCTGGCGTACTTCATAGCTTTGGAAACAGCGTCTGCGGCATTATCGGCGAGTATTATGGAATTATCCATTTTACCCTCTTTCGACAGCGACCACGTTTGCAGACCTATCACCGGTATGCCGCATTTCAAAGCTATGGCTATTTCGCTCAAAGTGCCGTAGTCGCCGTCGATGGCTATTACAGCCTGTGCCGTTTGTACTACGACGACGTTGCGGGCATGTCCCAATCCCGTTGGAATCGGCAAATCCACATTCTCGTTGGCCGCGAGCGGATCATCACCGGGCAGTATGCCGATCGTCAGGGCGGATTCAGATTTAGCGCCTTTGCAGGCTGCTGCCATAATGCCGCCCAGCCCACCGCAGACGAGGACAGCCCCCTGCCTGGCAATCTCCCTGCCGACCTGCTCTGCAATATGTGCCTCTTCGGGCGAACACTGACCCCCGCCGATGACCGCGATGATTGCTTTCTTCAACCGGCGGGTTTTTATGTTGGGCAAAATTGATGTACTCCTTCTGAGGCCGTGTCATTATACCATCGGATTTTTAAGACGGGCAATTGGAGTTAAACTATGTCAATCGCGGGGGAAGTTATTTAGTAGTGGTAATTTTAGTTCGTTTTATCGTTGTTTGAAAGGTAATCGAAAAAATGATTGACATGGAACATAAGTCGTATTATATTTAGGTATGATCGGATAGGAGTTTAAGTACAGAGGCAAAACCTGAGCTGTCAACCACAACCGGGCAGAACCCAATTTTAGTATTAATATTATTACAGGAGGAAATATATGGCAAGGGTAGTTGTTCTCGGGGGATCGGGGACAGTCGGCAGCGTAGCAGTTAAAACCCTGGCACGCAACAACGAATTTTCCGAGGTCGTTATCGGTGATTACAACATAGACAAGGCAAGGCTTCTTGAAAAAGAAATCAATTCGAGGAAGGTTAAATCAGTAAAATTCAATGCTTTTGACAAAAAGAGCATCATGCATGCCATCAAGGGGGCTGATGTTGTCTTAAACTGCGTGGGCCCGTTTTACAGCACCGTTAAAAATATCCTTAAAACCGTTGCTGAGGCAGGGATTAACTACGTCGATGTATGCGACGATGTCGATGTCACCATCGACCTGCTCGAAATGGACGAAGAGATTAAATCAAAGGGTATAACTGCTCTTATCGGCATGGGTAACTCGCCCGGCGTTACGAACGTGATAGGCAAACTTGCTCATGACAACCTGCTTGACGAGACTGATTCGGTTGATATATTCCACGCTCACGGAGGTGAAAAGGTTGAGGGGGCCGGGGTTATCGGCCACAGGTTTCACTGCATGTCGATCGATATACCAATGTTCCTCGACGGTGAGTTGAAATACGTAAAATATTTCGAGAAGGACGGGATCGCGCTCAGGGAGACGTTCGAATTTCCCATCCTGGGCAGGGTGCCTCTCTATCCATATCCCCACCCTGAGCAGATTACCATGCCAAAATATTTAAAGCTAAAAAGGGTCACAAACAAGGGTTCTGTTATCCCTGACGAGTATTACGACCTTACACGCGATATGTGCATGCTCGGCCTTGGATCAAGGGAGCCTGTTAAAGTGAATGGCCGGGACGTGGTGCCTTACGACTTCGCTGTTGCCTTTATCATCAGGGAAAGGGAGCGGATATTAAAGGAAACCAGCTTCGGAGAACAGCGGGGCTGCGCATCAATCGTGGTCAAGGGTAAAAAGGATGGAAAATACAAGGAGTTCAGGTTCCATATGGCGTCCATGAGCCAGGCGCTCGGAGAGGGAACAGGAATACCTGCTGCAATGGGAGCCATCCTGATGAACAGGGGCAAGGTGTACGGCAAAGGAGTTTTGCCTCCGGAGGCCTGTCTGCACCCGTACGAGCTCCTGGCCCTCTTGCCCGAGGTGATGACCCTCGATAAAAAGAAGGAGGGAGGGAAATCCTTCGGCGGCTTTATCGTGGAAGCCGTTGACGAACAGGGCAATATCACTAAGTTCGATATCTGATTATGAGCCTTGAGAATGACGGATATATCCTCGCATTTGACCACGGCACTTCCGGGTTCAAGACCGCGATCGTCACCATCCATGGCCGGATAGTCGACCACGAGTTCGAGCCAACGCCAGTGATCGATATCCCCGGCGGGGGTTCTGAACAGGACCCCGGGGCCTGGTGGAGGGCGCTTTTAATATCCTCAAAAAAACTCTTGAAAAGACAAAGCTCGATAGCAAAGCGAATCGAAGCAGTCTGCGTATCGAGCACCTTTTCAACTACTGTGCCGGTTGACAGGGATGGCAATCACATAATGAACAGCCTGACATGGATGGATTCAAGGGGGGCGCAATATGTCAGGAAGGTGATGTCAGGGTTTCCGTCTGTCCAGGGATACGGACTTGCCAATGTTATGAAATGGATCACGATCACAGGCGGAGGGCCGGCTCTCTCGGGCAAGGACGACATAGCCCACGTCCTTTACGTTAAAAACGAGCTGCCGCGCGTCTACGAAAAAACATATAAATTTCTGGGCAGCAAGGATTACCTGAACCTTCGTCTTACAGGCGAGTTTGCTGCGACCTTTGACTCGATCATGCTCTTCTGGGTCACAGATATCAGGGACATAAACAATATCAGATACTGCGACAGCCTTATAAAAAAATTCGGCGTAGACAGGGATAAACTCCCTGACCTGATAAAATCTACAGACTCTATCGGCAGGATAAAACCGGATGTTGCAGCAGAGCTCGGGCTGAAAAACGGCGTGAAGGTGATTGCAGGGTCGCCGGATCACCAGTCAGCCCTCGTGGGATCCGGCGCGGTGAGGGACTTCGAGGGGCACCTCTATGTAGGGACATCCTCATGGATCGAGTGCATCACGCCATTTAAAAAGACAGACATGTTTCACAGCATTGCAACTCTGCCGACAGCGATACCGGGTAAGTACCAGTGCATCAATGAGCAGGATATCGCAGGCGGGGCTCTCTCATACCTTTTAAAAAATATAATATATTATGAAAACAGGTTGCGAAAAGGCAGCCCACCTGAAGACTCTTACAGAAAAATGGACGAGATAGCAGCGTCCGTGCCTGCGGGCTCAGGCAAGCTGATCGTAGCACCATGGTTCAACGGAGAGAGGAGCCCCGTTGACAGCAAGACACTCCGCGGCGGGCTTTTCAACGTTTCACTGACGACCAACACGGACCACATAGTCAGGGCGTTTTTTGAGGGTGTTGCTTATAACACTGCATGGAACCTTAAATACGTTGAAAAATTCGTAGGTCGCCGCATGCATGATATCAGCATCATCGGCGGCGGGGCTCAGTCCCATGTATGGTGCCAGATTTTTGCTGACGTGCTCGACCGTAACATAAAAAAGGTCGGGGAGCCGATACATGCGAACGCCAGGGGCGCTGCTTTTATCGCCTCCCGGAGTCTGGGGCATATCAGCTTTGATGATATCCCGAAGCTTATTAAATATGACCGGGTATATCACCCTGATCCTGCAAACAGGGGGATTTATGCAGAGCTCATGGGTGAATTTCTGAATATATATATAAACAACCGAAAGATGTATGACAGGCTGAACAGGGACAGGGTTTGAGATAGCGGGGGGGGGTATCATCAGGCACGGTTTAAGCCCGGAGCATATTGAAACGTATGTTTCGATGAACATATTGTTTTCAGGGGGAGACAAGGAAGTATACTGCGCTCCATTAAGACAGAGCTCCAATTAAGTGCAATTTGTGCAAGTTATCTCTGAAACGCAGGGACGGACCTTCGTCCGCCCGCATAACGATCCTTAGTACCCGT
>CAYLRS010000044.1:0-343 GCA_964385895.1 uncultured Dehalococcoidales bacterium | reverse complement strand
CCTGCGCCTTCTCATGATATGGACGGCGCCCAGGATGAGGGCGGCGGCGGCGGAGCTAATCGTTTATGCCGTGCTGCAGCCCGGAGCCAGGCCTGTCCGTGCGGAATGTAATTGCAACATTGGAAAGGGAAGCCGTAATTTCGAGGAAGATCAGCAAATAGATTAGTGATGAAAGCTGACAGATTTAAAAATATTTTCGCAGAGATAGACTGCTGCCATCGCATCCGCTCCGTGGGCATCGCAGCCCATCTCTTTTGCCAGGCGCGGCGTGGTGCAGGCACCGCCAATGATGATTTTCACCTGATCGCGCAGACCGGCCTCGGTGATCTCCTCTATCGAGGCT
>CAYLRS010000043.1:0-9082 GCA_964385895.1 uncultured Dehalococcoidales bacterium | reverse complement strand
AACAGGCTCAATAATATTTTTTTGAGAGTAGACCATCAATTTAATCTCTAGAAAGCGCCAAAGCCGTGGAGAGTATCCTACAAGGGACTACATGTATTACAGATAAGAAGCGACATGTCTCTGGCAGAAGACGAAATGATAGAACAAATCATGTTTGATTATGCCGGGCTTAAAACAAATATGGAGCTGGTTTTTATACCTGAGTGTGCTACCGGGGAATCTGGAACAAAAGGATACTATGTTGAATTGCTAAAAGGTACCGAAAGCATGTGGCTCATGAAGAGCGATTATCCTCCAAGGTTAAAGGTAACCATTTAAACTATCAATCAAATTATAAGAGCTAATATTCATTCCGCTGGAAATCAAAAGGAGAAATACTGGGTAAAAATTAGCTCAGGAGGGGCCATTCCATGACAAACTATCAGTTCGCAGACATAGGCAAAGACCTGTGTAGACAGATCAAGGTTATCCAAAGCCTGGTAAAAGGCAAAACTTTTAAAGAAGCAGCCGTGCGGCTTTCAACCGCCGAAGCAACCTGTGAAAATCTTGAATCTCTGATGAAACCGGATAACGAGTTACAAAGACGTATAGTAAATAATCGCCGGTTAGATATAAGCATGCTTCATGACGCAATTCAAGGCGGTTTGAAAATAAGCCGCAGAAAGCCTGTGCAAAAACGTACCGTTAAATAGGTTTTTTATTCGTAGATCTTTTCCTCCATGGCCTCGCTCTCACTAAGGGCAACATCAGCTTCAAAATTCCTCTCGTCAGTCACTTTGGCAAGGAGTTCTTTGTAATATTCGTGCTGGATAATTAAGTTCTGGATATCATTGGTTCCGGTCCAGATCTGCAATAGTCTGGTTTCCCTCACCGCTCGTTCAATAGGGAAAACCCTGGTGTATCCGATGCCGCCGAGAATTTGCATAGCTTCATTGGCCACTTCCCACTGCGTTTGGGTTGAGAATTTTTTAAGCTCAGAGACCAATCTTCTTTGATAACCGGGGGTACCCACTCCCTCATCCACTGTTCGAGCCACGGCATAGGCCAGGGCGCTGACAGCATCAAGCTTGGTTATGCACTCCGCTATCCTGAAACTGACGGCCTCAAAATTTCTTATCGGTTGTCCAAAAGCTTTCCTTTTGTTGGCGTATTTGGCAGCTATTTCCAAAATGGCCCGAGAGCCGCCAACATAACCAGCCATCCTTTCGGGCACCATCATTTGATAGAATACCCTGGAACCTTCGTTTTCTTTCCCGAGTAAATTCTCCTCCGGCACACGCACATCTCTGAATACTAATCTTCCAGTGCCAGTACCTCGACTTCCCATCAGGCCATACACATGCTTCACCTCTACCCCCATATCCCTTTCAACGATGAAGGTGCTGAGTGAGTTGCGGCCTGCTCCGGGCCTGGTGACTGCATATACTATAAAGAAATCTGCCCCCTCGGCACCTACAACAAAGCGTTTCTGACCGTTTAAGATATAATGCTTGCCTTCCTTTCTGGCATTAGTTGTAGCACCAAAGAAATCTGACCCGCCCCTGGGTTCAGTAAGCGCTTCACCAGCCCATAATTTCCCTGCAACAAGGGGCTTGAGATATTTCTGCTTTTGAGCCTCGGTTCCGAATGCATTCAAGACCTCACCAACGAGAGAGACCAAACCAAAAACACACGTAAGGGGGACCCCTAGTTTACTGATCTCATCCATGACCACGACTTCATCCACCCACTTAAACCCTCTACCCCCATACTGTTTCGGCGCTCTAACTGCGAGAAGATTTCTTCTTCCTGACTCTTCAATCCATTCCTTGGGAAACTTAATTTTTTCGTCATCCATATCGAGAATGAGTTGCCGCGGTACCCACTTGACCAGGTCCTGTGATTCCTTCCTGAGACTCCTCTGTTCTTTAGTTAAAAAAACCTCAAACATTTCTCCTCCAACTAACTATTTGTCAATACCCTTGGCAGCCCGGTTATCCATAATATAATATTGAGATAAAAATTAACATCGTTACGATCGTTATCGGGTGTGGAACGGAGGTCCCTCATTATTTTTCCTGGAAAGCCTGGTAACCCACTGCTGCATTTTAGGCCAATGGGTGAAGTGCTGCCTGCGTTTGTAACCCAGGATGGCCGTGTGACCTGCCCATGCTCCCACCATGTACAGCGGGTATTGCCCATACAGCAAGAAAGCCAGGAACAATAACATCCCGATAATGACACACCAGGGTGTCTCCCTGATGATAATAAAAACCAGCCCAATGGATACCGCGATAGCCACCGGTCCAAGCCATCCGAGCAGGGCCAGCCACACCCCGTAAACCACTGCGACACCTGTGCCCCCCCGGAAGCGCAGGAACGGCGTGAAGGCATTTCCAACAAGGGGTGCTATGGCCACAAGGGATAGTTCCCACCCGGTCACATGAGAGATCTCCTGCGCCAGCCAGACAGGTGGCGTTGCTTTCAAAGATTCCAGCAGTACGGCCGGGATGTACGGAATCAGGCCGCCTGCATTGAAAACGCTGGTAGCGCCCGGATTCCCGTCCCCGTAACGCCTGATATCTTTTCGCAGGAATAGACGACCGGTCCAGTAAGCAAACGGCAGACAGCCGAGCAATAGCCCTGCCAGTATCCAAACTACGGTATACATAGATGGAATTATTATATAATTAGCATAACATATTGTTAGAGTGGTTCCCCGTGTGGAAATAAATAAGCGAAGGTTTCATTCGATATCAATATACCCCGTATCCTGCAGCTTCCAGTAACGCCGGAAATCCGGCTCCACCTGGATTCCATTTTCCGCCGCGTATTTGCGCAGGCGAAAGTGGTCATAAAGAAGTGTGGACAGAACGCGCATCCTGCGGTGCTCCTCGCAGAATGTGTAGTTGTGCGTATCCAGGATTAGCCTTACCAGGTCCGGCCGGTAAGGCAGGTTGAATGTGTGCCCCTCCGGATGATTGAGATGGATGGCAATCAGGTTTGTCATCTCGGGGTCCAGGCAGGCCACCAGCAGGGATGGATCGTAGAATGTGCCTCCTCCGTCACGGTAACGCTGACCGTTGAGCTCTGCCGGCTGGATATACGTGTTCATGCTCCAGCCGGCAATAATAGCTTTTATTATGGGGGCGGCGAGCACTTTCCATGTCCGGCCGCCGAACTCGAAACGGCGTTCGGGGGATGTCATGCCCAGGAAATCGGTGAACCCGTCGGCGCGTGCGGCGGTGACCGTTAAGGGCAGGGCTATATCGTCAAAGGTAAGCTGTTCCGGGTGGGTTGTCCCGGTATAGGCGGTCAGCCGCTCGGCCAGGAATTCCTCCAGCGGGTCAAGGTTGGCCCAGCCGAGCCAGAACCTGGCCGGGTTGAGGTTAAAGCGCAGCATTTTTTTGGGTTCAATATGCGCGATGTAGTTTTCGAGGTCTTCCAGTGCATGCTGTGCTGCCGGTTTATATAAGCCGGGGTTTCGGACAGCGGCTACCTGAACAGAGTGGAAGAAACCGTTGAGCACACCTGCTGAAACACCATAGATCTGCTTTATTTCACCACATCCGCGCTTAAAGCCCTCGTCCACGATCCGTGTGGTGACCAGGCCGCCCAAAATCCCGGAGAATCCGCCTGCACCGTAGATCACGTTGGCCGGCCGGTCGAAGGGAAAGCTGTCCAGTTGCCCGTCCAGGATTTCACTGAAACGGGCAATCAGCACGTTCCGATTTTCAACGGATTGGCGCATGTTGGTGGCGGCCTCGGTGGAACCTATATAAGGCAGGTCTACTTGACTAAGGGTAGGTAGCGGGTTTGACGCACGGACGGAGTCGGCGGAAAAACCGGGCTGTTCGTCCTTTACCGCCTGCAGCAGTCCACGGTGGCGGCGCAGCAGATCAAGGTAATAATCGGCCAATAGCGCCTGGTTGCGCTCGTGCTGCGAGTGCATGATGAACGAAGAGGTGACGAAGTTCAGCGGCCACGGCCGTATGACGGCATGGGGCCTGGTGCGCAGGATTGGTCGCGGGTCGATGGCTTCGAGGTCGGCCACGATGGCCCCGGCGTCCACGATGGCCGGGCGGCAGTCGTATACCCATTTACCTTCCACCGGGGTGGGGCTGGTGGAGAGCAGTGTGCTGACTGCGGCTATGACGGCGTCTGGCAGGGGGGCATCATGCGGTGGCCCGACGTGGACAAACTGGTAATCGCCTTGCAGGCTGTCGTCCGGCGGGCCAAACATGGTGAAGATGGCGTCTCGGTCCATAGTGCAGATATAGAGGGGGATGCCCAGTTCTGACATTTGCCAATCGTTGCGCCCTGTATATGCTTTCAATTGGCCTGCAAGCCAGTGGCGCAGAGGTTCCAGGTTGAAGACGCCGTAGAATGGGTTCAAATTCAGGCTGCGGATTTTCCCGCTGTGTGCCCTGCTGAGGAAGCTGCGAAAGTCGGTTATCGCCGCGGCAGCTTTGCCCCATGTATCAGGGTCGAGCTTTGCGGCCAGCGCCAGTCCGAAGGCGGTTGCCGTCAGCGCCCCGCCACTGATCCCATAAATACGCCCGACTGGCTTTTTATCGCTGAGCATAGCCTCAGCGCGGTCTAACTCCTTAAGAATACAGGAGATGTCGCCCAGCTTGGACGATTGAAAGATGATCGATGGTGCAGAATACATAGAATAGTTTTACAACTGTGAAAAGATCACATCTCACTTTTTACTATCCTGAATCATCTCCAGGTATCTGCGGCTCCCTTCGTACAGCGTCCGCTTCAGAGTGCTGAAATCGACACGATAGAGGCCAAATCTCTTATCGAATCCATGCGCCCATTCAAAATTGTCCATCAATGTCCAGTAGAAATAGCCCTTGATGTTCATCCCATCGGCAATTGCCTTGTTCATAACCAGCAAATGGTCTTCGATATACTTCGCTCGTTTCGTGTCGTTCGCATCAGCGATGCCGTTCTCGGCGATATAGATCGGCTTGGAGGTGTAGCGGTTAATCATCTTAAGTGAACGGTAAAGGCCTTCGGGGTAAATCTCCCACCCCATGTCCGTTAACCTGTCCGGGGGCGATTTGGTAATTTCAACAAATTGTTCTTTGCCCAAAGGTTTGAACACCCGGTAATGGTTGGTGTAATAGTTCAGGCCGACAAAATCGAATGTGTCCTTCTCCCCACCTTTATAAGATTCGCTCACCATACCGGGTATTGAGAAATCGAAACGCCCTTCCACGAGGTATTGGAAGTGTGATTCATTCATATTCCTGTTGAGCATACGGGCTATTAGTACATCCAGCAAGTTCCACTGGTTGGGCGGATCAAAGATAGCGACATGGACTACCAGACCAACCCGGGCGTCCGGCTTGATCTTCTTGATGGCCGTATAAGCTGACGTATGGGAAAGCAGCATGTTGCGAAAAACCTTTGCCGCCTTCGCTGCATCCTTTTCGGCCGGAGGAAACTCCGCCGTGAAATACCCGAAAATAGCATAAATCGCCGGCTCATTGATCGTGCACCAGAGTTTCACCCTGGGTCCGAGGCGCCTTACGACGTGGTCCACGAATTTTACAAAGACCTCAGGTGAGTTCTCCTGGAGGAATGCGCCCTGTTCCTCAAACCATATCGGGTTGGTGAAGTGATGCAACGTGACCATCGGCTCAATGCCGTTTGCCAGGAGTTCGTCCACGACTTTTTCGTAGTGGTCGAGTGCCGCCTCGTCGAACTGACCTTGCTTCGGCTCAATCTTGCTCCATTCGACAGAGAAGCGGTGGGCATTCAGGGAGAGTGCCTTCATGAGTTGGGTATCTTCCTTGTAGAGGTTCCATCCGTCGCATGCAATCCCGGCTTTTTGATTGTTTAAGATGCGCGGCTTGCCCTGTTCATCAACGGCTGATTCGAATTGAAACCAGTTGTTGTTGGTGCAATTTCCCTCGATCTGATGGGCCGCAGTCGCACTGCCCCAAAGGAAATCTTTCCCGAAACGCAGCGGGTCTCTTTTTAGCCTGTTGAAATCGAAGCGCAGGCTGACGGTGGGATCCCGGAACCAGAGCAGAACCCCGAAATAGATCACGGCCAGTATTACGAGTATCAGGGCTATAATAATTAACGTCACCATGTTTTAATCTTACCCCCTTGAAGAATGTAGCTCTCACCCCTGGATGATTGCGAGTCCCAATATCTTGCAGCAACGGCCATAACCGCTATTACACTGAATCCGGGCAAATACAGGAACAATGATTATCTTAAGTGCCGTTATATTATTTGTCAAATAAGGCCTCCGCCTATCGTAAAGGATTATCCGCAAATTGACAATCATTGGTATCTACTATAGTATGTTGCAAAGGTTGCGCTCCACGTTGTTAGGTGGTTGACTGTGAGCATGGTATACACAAGTAATTAATCAGAAAGGCCACAATCAAATGGAAGACATCAGGATTGGTTTTGTCCCGGCACATAGAGAGCCGTTTGATGAGAATTGGGCAGCGCATATGCGCAAGCGCTGCCTGGATGCGATTTCGCGGGCCCCCGGACTTGAAATTATAGTGCCGGACGAGAAGCTGACACGCAAAGGTTGTGTACGGGATGATGGGGATGCTGAGAAAACTATCCGCTTGTTTAAAGAAAAGGGAATTGCTGGCCTGATGATCGGAACAATGACCTTTGGTGACGAGGTTTCAGCCCTCTCTATTGCCACAGCCTTTCCAGGCCTACCGTTATTGCTCTTTGGGACAAAGGAAGGCGCCTTTACTTCGGATGGCGGCCGCAGGTCAGACTCATTTTGTGGCACACTCTCCATTTCCTCCGGCCTGTACAGAAGGAAAATTCCATTCCTTTTCGCAGGCGTAGTATTTCCTGAAGAAAAGGGCTTCATAGAGAGCATTGCAAATTTCGTACGCGTATGCTCTATTGTGAAAGGATTCATCGGAGCGAGGATCGGGCTTATAGGGCCCCGGCCGGAGCGCTTTGAGACATGTATCTGCAATGAGGACGCCATGATGCGGCAATTCAAGCAGAGGGTTGTTCCGGTTTCCTTACTCGATATCATGAAGGGGGTAGATGCGCTCGGAGACAACGCCCCTGAGATACAGAAGATAACCCGGGCTATGAAAAAGCAGGCTGATTTGTCCGCGCTCAAGGCGGATACTATAGGGAATATCGCCAGGCTGCAGTATGCTCTCAAGTTGTTTGTGGAGGAGAAGGGGCTTTCAGCTTTGGGCGTCCAGTGCTGGACAGCGATGCAGGAAGTGTACGGAATTTCCTCGTGCTATGCGTTGGGTCGGCTAACCGACCAGGGCATTATGACCTCATGCGAGGTTGACATCTACGGAGCACTTACTATGTTAATCCAGCACCTGGCTTCACTGAAAACGACGCCTCCGCATTTCATTGACTGGACAATCCAACACCAACAAAAAGATAACGTCTTCCTTTCATGGCACTGCGGTAATGCACCTCCATCGCTTGCCGCTAAAGGGTCCGGTGTTACAATCAGATGTCATAGCATCCTGGGCGGGCCCCTGGGCAAGGAACGTTGCATGGGCACAGCAGAGTTTCAGCTCAGGCCCGGAGTCGTAACCCTGTGCCGGTTGACCGAGCGCGACGGTGAATTCAAAATGCTTATCACTACGGGCGAGTGTATAAAATCAGATCAGAATCTCAGAGGTTCGTGGAGCTGGGTGAAGGTCGGTGATCTGAATAAGCTTTACAGCACTCTGGTCAAAGAAGGGTTTACTCATCACGCCAGCCTGATACATGGAGACTATATACGTGCTATCAAAGATGCCTGTGAATTTCTGAGAATTAAAACAGTGATCGTCTAAGTAACAGGCTTAAAGCAGGATTGAAGGTAGATGTTTAGATTCGGCGTAGATTCACTTATCTGGACGGAGGATTTTACAGCTAAAGACCTGCCTTTGATCGAGAAAGCAAAGGCGCTGGGTTTCGATGTGATTGATATCAATATATCTCACCCGGAGAGGTTCCCCACAAAGGTAGTCAAAGAAAGGGTAAAAGAAGTGGGCATTGAGGTGGTGACAACTTTCGGTTTGTCTAAAGATGCCAATGTGATTGACCTGGATCCAGCAACAAGAATAAAAGGCATTGAAACAATAAAGAAGGTAGTTGATATCAACATTGAGCTGGATTCAAAAATACTGGGTGGTGTGTTCTACGCAGCCTGGGGTTATATATCCGGCAAACCGAGGACTGAAGATGAGTGGAACTGGTCTGTTGAGTCAATGCACGAGGCTGCCCTTTATGCGAAAAGAAATAGTGACATTATACTTGCTGTCGAGGTACTGAACCGGTTTGAAAGCCACTTTCTCAACATCGCCGAGGATGCAGTCAGGTATTGCCGGGAAGTGGGGACAGGCAACGTTAAAGTACACCTGGACACTTTTCACATGATCCGTGAAGAGCTGAATTTCACAGAAGCGGTAGAAGCTTGTGGCAAAGAGTATTTAGGCTACGTTCACGTTTGCGAAAATAACCGCGGCATACCCGGCAGCGGGCTGGTCCCGTGGAAAGAGTTTTTCACCGCCCTGAGGAAGATTCGCTACACTGGTCCCCTCACCATCGAGTCTTTTAATCCCGATTTTGTTGAATTAAACAGGCTGTGCTGCATCTGGAGGAAGTTAGCCGATACTGGAGAGGAGCTTGCGGTGCAGGGCTTAAAGAACTTAAAGGAAATTGAAAAGAGCCTGAATCAGGCATTTATTTAAAAGGAGAGGTTTAAAATGGAAGAGAAGAAGCTCTCAGTAGGCGTAAAGATCGGCTACGGTGTAGCCGATTTCGGTGGTAACCTGTTCTTCACGGCTACTGCCTTTGTGCTGCTCAACTATCTTACCGACACAGTGGGACTGGCCGCAGCGCTGGCGGGTATCGCTCTCATGGTGGGACGTATCTGGGACGCCTTTTACGACCCCATCATCGGCTATATCTCGGATAGGACTAAAACAAAGATGGGCAGGCGCAGGCCGTTCATGCTGGGCGGCGCAATACCCCTGTTCATAGCCATGATCATCATGTTTACCAACCCCTCGCTGGTCATGGGCTCCGGCATTAGCCAGCCTGTGCTTTTCGTTTACACAATGGTCGTCTATATCAT
>CAYLRS010000042.1:0-9254 GCA_964385895.1 uncultured Dehalococcoidales bacterium | reverse complement strand
TCTGCCCTCCTACTAAATCAAGCAACGCTTTTATCCCGAAAAATCCAAAGTACGCTACAAGTATATTCTTTAGAACCTTGCCTGCCAAACACAGCAGGAAAAACCGCCACCATCCAAAATGCATCATCCCCGCCATGGCTGTGAAGGGATAGAAAAGCGGGTTGAAGATAGCCGACATGGCGAAGATGGAGAAAGCGCCCCGGGTTTTTATCCAGTCCTTGAACTTGCTCATAACGCCGTGATCCAGCGCGTGAACTGCCCTGGCGCTGCTGTAACCGGTCAGGTAAACTCCCATGCTGCCTATAGCTTCACCCGCGCCTGCTATGAGACCGATGAGTATGGGGTTAAGCACTGCCCCGAGGGTGAATACCAGGAATACGCTGGGAACCGGCACCAGCACGGTCACGCCGGCGAGGAAACTTACGATAAAGATACCGATGTAACCGTACTTCGAGAACTTGACGAACTCCTGCCAGTAGACCACGACGAGAACGCACAGGGCGATGGTGAGCGCAATGGAAAAACCACCGATGATGTATTCCCGCCTGGACCTGCGGCGGCTCAACCGTAAAGAAACAGTGGAGTTATGCACTACCTGGATGCTTTACTTTTCTTTTTCTTTTTGGAACCGGTTGCCAATCCGCCATCTCCGGCTTCGACCGCGAAGCCTGCGCCGCCAACAACGGTAAATACCAGGCTGTCCTTCTCGACGGAGACCTTCACCCGGTCACCGTCCTTGACCTCGCCGGAGATTATCTTGCTGGAGAGCGGGTTCTCCACGTACCGCTGGATGGCTCTCCTCAAGGGGCGGGCGCCGTATTCAGGATCGTATTCCTTGCGGAACACCCAATCCCTGGCCTCGTCAGTAAGCTCAAGCTCGATATTGCGGTCGGCAAGCAATTTCTCAACTTCCCTGACCAGCAGGTCGATAATCTTCTTCAGGTTTTCTTCGTTGAGCGGGTGGAAGATGATGATCTCGTCAATCCTGTTGAGAAACTCCGGCCGGAAGGTCTTTTTAAGGTCTGCCTCAATGACCGTCTTCAGCTTATCCCATTCATCTTTCTTTTCTTTTTCCTGGGGCACGTTGAAGCCGATGAGTTTGTGCGCCTGCCGCCTGAACTCATGCATGCCCAGGTTGCTGGTCATGATAACTACAGTCTCTTTAAAGCTCACCGTCCTGCCATGTCCGTCTGTCAGCCTTCCATCCTCCAGTATCTGGAGAAGTATATTGAATACATCGGGGTGCGCCTTCTCTATCTCATCAAAAAGGATTACCCTGAAGGGGCGCCTGCGCACAGCCTCGGTCAACTGGCCGGCCTCGTCGTAGCCAACATAGCCCGGAGGCGCGCCGATAAGCCGCGACACGGTATGCTTCTCCATGTATTCTGACATATCAACACGGATCAGGGCGTCCTCGTCGTCAAAGAGGAACTGCGCCAGCGCCCTGGCAAGCTCTGTCTTGCCAACACCGGTGGGGCCCAGGAAAATAAAGCTACCAATAGGCCTCCTGGGATCCTTCAGGCCGGCACGCCCGCGCCTGACCGCCTCCGAAATCGCGTCGATGGCCTCCTGCTGGTCGACTATTCGTCCATGCAGCCTGTCTTCCATGTGGATGAGCTTCTGCGATTCATCCTGTTTCATAGTTGAAACGGGTATGCCCGTCTGTTTGGCAACGAGTTCGGCAATAGTCTCCTCGTCCACCTGGCTGTCCAGCTTCTTCTCCTGCAGCCATTTGTCCCTGGCTTTATTAAATTCATCCTCTATATGCAGCCTCTCCGTTTTCAACTCCGCCGCTCTCTGATAGTCGGCGCGTTGAGAAGCTGCCGTTTCCTCATCCAGCAGCTGCTGGATCTTCTGTTCCATCTGCTTGACCTCAGGCGGCGCGCTCTCCATGTCTATACGCAGCTTACTGGCCGCCTCGTCAATAAGGTCGATAGCCTTGTCAGGCAGGAAGCGGTCGGAAATATAGCGTTTACTCAGATTAACGGCCGCCTCAATGGCAGTATCAGTTATGTTGACCTTGTGGTGCGCCTCATACCGCGGCCTCAAGCCTTTAAGCATCTCAACGGTAGCTTCAACGCTGGGCTCACCCACGAATACGGGCTGCAGTCTGCGCTCAAGCGCCTTGTCCTTTTCGATATGCTTCCGGTATTCGTCCGTTGTGGTTGCACCGACGCATTGAAGCTCGCCCCTTGCCAGAGCAGGCTTAAGCATGTTGCTGGCATCGATAGCGCCCTCCGCCGCACCCGCGCCGACAACCGTGTGCATCTCATCAATAAACAAGATCACATCACCCTTTGCCTGGCGTACCTCGTCTATCACGGCCTTGAGCCGTTCCTCGAACTCCCCGCGGAACTTGCTGCCCGCGACCAGAGCGCCCATATCCAGCGCTATAACCTTACGTCCCTTGAGGGAATTGGGGACATCACCGGCTACTATTTTCAGCGCCAATCCTTCTGCAATTGCCGTCTTGCCCACGCCGGCCTCACCTATCAGCACAGGGTTGTTCTTGGTACGCCGGATGAGCACCTGCATGACCCGCTTTATCTCGTCATCACGGCCGATAACCGGGTCAAGCTTCTTCTGGCGCGCAAGCTCAGTCAGGTCGCGGCCGTATTTTTCCAGCGACCTGTACTTTGTCTCCGCCCTGGGATCATCAACTCGATGGCTGCCGCGTATATTCAGCAGCGCCTGGTAAATTTTTTCCTGGTCAATGTCGAATTCCTTGAGCATGCTGACGGCGTCGCCGCTTCCCTCACTGGCGATAGCGATGAGAAGATGCTCCACGCCGACATACTCATCGCTCAGCCTGTCCGCTTCTCCTACCGCCGATTGCAGCATCTGTGCCACCCTCGGCGTCGGGTAAATCTGAATGCCTCCGATGGCCGTCCTGGGTTGATCGGCAATCTTGGGGTAGCGGCCAAGCACATCGCTGACGCGCTTTTTCAGCGCTGTAAGGTTGACGTTCAACCTTTTCAGAATTTCAACAGCGAGGCCGTTCTGCTGTTCCAGCAAAGCCAGGAAAATGTGCTCAACATCCCACATCGAGTTGCGGAAACGGCTGACAAGCTGCTGTGAGGCGCCGAGGACTTCCTGCGCCTGCTCGGTGAATCTTTCCTGTTTCATGATTTATTTCTTAGCGGCCGATTCTTCCTGCATAAGCTTATCGCGGTACTCAATGACGTACTTACAATCCGGACCCTGGCACCCGGCTATTTTGGCCTTGATTTCCCTGGGGAACTTGTGCTTTGGATTCTCTTCAGCCACTTTCTTGTACTTGCTCCACCAGACGCATTTGCACGACCAGTCTTTATAGACCATGATGGTCACGTATTCTTTTACCATGTCACAATCGATCGTTGTCGCCGTAACCTGCCAGTTCGCCGGTGCAATATCCATCTTAGCTTCAGCCATGGTTAACCTCCTGATTTAATTTTCTTTCCAGCTGTATCGTATTTCTTCAGCCGTTTGATCTCCGATTCAAGGCTGTCAATCTTGCGCTGCATCTCCGCTATATTTGCTCCAAGCCTCAGGATCACTTCTACGCCGGCCATATTAATTCCCATGTCGTCCATGAGCACTTTGATATGGCGCAGCCTCGCGATATCAATCTCAGAGTAGTAGCGGATATTGCCCTCGGACCTATAGGGCTGCACCAGTCCCAGCCTCTCGTAATAACGCAGCGTATGGATCTCACAGCCCAGTATCCTGGCGGCAATGCTTATCACATACTTTGGTTCGTTTCCTTCTCGAGGCATCTTATCTTATCACCTCATAGATTCAACTTCAATACTCAGCCAGGCCGCATCATTTTCAATTGCTCGAAAAGACCGCGCTCCTTTTCACTGAGATTGGTGGGTAACGTAACAGATACCTTTGCCAGCATGTCACCGCGGCTGGTATCGTTCAACCGCGGCATGCCCTGCCTGGAAAGCTTGAAGATTTTACCGTTCTGCGTCTCGGGTGGTATCTTCAATGCCAGCTTGCTGCCCTTGAGCGTCGGTACCTGGATTTCCCCGCCGAGCACGGCAGTAACCATAGGCACCGGCACATCCACCTGCAGATCGTCTCCCTCGCGTTTGAATAATGGATGGGGAGCAACCCTTATTACCAGATACAGGTCGCCGTTCGGTCCTCCCATACCCGGGTTCCCCTCGCCTGCAATGCGCACCTTTGAACCTTCCTTTACTCCCGCCGGTATCTTAACCTCCAGGCGCCTGGGCTTGATGATCCTTCCGGCTCCACCGCACTGCGTGCAGATATTGTTTTTCACCCTGCCCATACCCTGGCATGCAGGACAGACCTGTTCTGACTGCAGCTCCAGCACCCGCTTGGTGCCATTGAAGGCTTCTTCAAGGGATACTTCAATCTGATGCTCGATATCCTGTCCGCGGCGCGGCCGGCGCCCGGCCCTGGTACCCGTTCCAAAACCTTTAAACAGGCTCTCAAATACCTCATTGAGGTCGCCCATGTCGCCTGTTTCAAAGGTGGTGAATGGAGTACCACCCTGAGATCTGCCGTAGCCACCCCGTTGCTGCTGGCCTTGCTGCCTTGCCCGGGCAAACGCTTCAGCGTTCTCAAAATCGGAACCGTACTGGTCGTACTTCTTGCGCTTCTCTGGATCGGAGAGCACCTCGTGCGCCTCGTTGATCTCCTTGAACCTCGCCTCGGCGGCTTTATTGCCGGGGTTCACATCTGGATGAAACTTGCGCGCAAGCTTGCGGTAGGCCGCTTTTATATCCTTTTCCGTAGCATTGCGGGGAACGCCGAGTATATTGTAATAATCTTTTCCTGCCATTTCTTCACCCTGGCTAAAATTATAAACACACAGATGAAATTAAGTCAAAACAATAGCAATATTATCTCGCTTATTATTTTATAATATCTGACATATTATTTTATGTCTTATAAACTATATCATGAAATGAAAGAGGCCAAAGGGACCAGAAGCTAATTTTTATGTCGAGCTCCACCCACCGAACGCAGGATATCCAGGAACTGGTTGAGGATCCACGCCGTGGCGCCCCAGATGACCCTGCCATTTAATTCGAAGGTATATACCCTGATTATTTTTTCGCCGTATACCATGGTCTCCTCTTTTTTAACGGCGCGTTTCATCAGGGCCTCAATGGGCAGGTCGAAGATCTCCTCCACCTCAAATTTATCGATGTTGAACTCGTACGGGTATGGTATGAGCCCGATGAAAGGTACGATACGGAAAGCGGAGGTCACGGTGGCAGCGTCATCCAGCTCCCCGAGTATTTCCACGTCTGATTCTATCAGCCCGATCTCCTCGCGGCTCTCCCTCAAAGCGGTTTCAAGCAGTGATCTGTCCTCCGGGTGGCGGCCGCCGCCCGGGAATGATATCTGGCCCTTGTGGTGATTCAAATGCTCGGTGCGCTTGGTGAAGATGATGTGGCATTTCCCATGCTTCTCAAAGATGGGGAGCAGCACTGCAGCATCGGTGAGGCTGCTGTCGATTATCGTCGCTTTCCTGCGCGAGGCAAGCGCACGTTTGATCTTTTCATTCATCAGCCGTTTAATCATACAATTTATATTCAAAAAGTGACAAATATGGAATTGGCTGCAACTGCGCTACCGCATTTACCAGTGAATTGCACCATTTTACACCGGCGTCGTATTTAAAATTTGAAAACGCAAACTCCAATTCGTTATACTGAAGAATTGAGGTTTTTTATTTATGGCTTCCATAAAAGATTATTACGACGTACTCGGATTGCCGCATAACGCTACGGATGAGCAGATAAAAAGGGCTTACCGCAAGCTCGCCATGGAGTACCATCCTGACCGCAACAGGAACGATGAGGCAGAGGCCAGGTTCAAGGAAATTAACGAGGCCTACGAGGTGCTGTCCGATTCGCAGAAACGGACTTATTACGACCGTTATGGAAGGGGCCCCGGCAACGGCGAGCGCTTCGGCTTTGATACCTTTGACTTCGGCGGCCTGGGGGATATTTTCGAGGCCTTCTTTGGCGGCGCCACGACCACGGCGCAGAGACGGGCGCCCCGCAAGGGGTCTGATGTAGCCGCCAGGGTCACTATCACCTTTGAAGAAGCCTACTCCGGTACCAGCAAGGAAATAGAAGTGACACGGATTGAGGCCTGCTCGATGTGCAAGGGCGCGGGCAGCCAACCCGGTTACAACCCTGAAAAGTGCCCGGAATGCAATGGCCAGGGGCAGGTGCGCCGTACCCAGCAGAGCATCTTCGGCCGCTTCGTCCAGACATCTACCTGCTCATACTGCCAGGGACAGGGTACGGTCATAACCAACCCCTGCACACACTGCAAAGGGAAGGGCAGAGAGAGGGTCAGACGCAAAATCTCTATAAATATACCGGCGGGCGTGGATGGGGAAACGCAGATGCGGCTGGCACACGAAGGCGAGGCCGGCGTCTACGGCGGCTCTCCGGGGGATCTCTACATACATTTCGATATCAAGCCGCACAAGTTCTTTGTACGCAGGAGTTCAGATATCATCATGGCGTTGCCGCTCAACTTCGCGCAGGCCGCGCTGGGATGCACTCTGGACGTGCCTACCATGGATGGCAAATTCAGCTTGAAAATCCCGGCCGGTACCCAGCACGGCAGGGTATTCCGTATAAAGGAGAAGGGGTTTCACCGGATCAATTCAAGGGGCAGTGGCGACCAGATCGTCATTGCCAAGCTGTTAACGCCGGAGCGGCTGGACCAGCACCAGAAAAAGCTTATGGAAGAACTGGCTGCAAGCCTGCCCAAAGTAGAGGAATATTCACACCCTGAAGATGACCTGATACACAGGCTTAACGGCCATTACGATTAAATTCTAATAATCCCCAGGCCACCTTTCACAGCTCCACCTTTGAGCCCTTATCGCCCAGCTTCAGTTCCTTACCGGCCTGCAGACGCTGGATGTTGGAGCGGTGCTGGTAGATAATGAGGCCGACAGCCACCAGCGCATAAACAACATAGACAGGGTGCCTGTAATCATTGTTGGGAGCTACAGGATATATAAACATAACAGCTATGAATGCCAGCAGGATCGTGAGCGAAGCTGATATCGAACCTAACGAGACATAGCGTGTCACCAGCGCTACTATAATCCCTATGCCACTGCCCAGCAGAGCAATCAGCGGATTGATAACCAGAAGCCCGCCCACGAAGGCGGCAACACCTTTCCCGCCCTTGAACTTGAGGAATACCGACCAGTTATGGCCCGCCATGGCCGCCAAAGCGGCAAGCACCTGGGCGGCCTGCATGTGGATATCGTAGCCAAATACCACAAGCGGATCATCGCCGATAATGAGCATTGCGGCCAGGACAGCAAGCGCCGCCTTGGCCAGGTCCATGATCAGCACCAGGAAAGCTACCTTCGGCCCCAGCGTACGCAGGACGTTGGTGGCGCCGATGTTGCCGCTGCCGTGCTTCCTGATGTCGATATGGGCCATGCGCCTGCTTATAATCAATCCGAAAGGGATGGCTCCCAATAGATATGCTATTACTGCTATTACAGCCATCTTGACCGCTACTATCACGAAATACCACCTCCGGTTTTTCTCGGTTTCTTCGAGGCCTTTTTAAATATAAGCTTCAGCGACGTTCCCGTGAAGCCGAACGTCTGGCGCAACTTGTTTTCAAGGTACCTCGCGTATGAGAAATGTACCAGCAGCGGATCATTGACCATGAATGTGAAGGATGGCGGATTGGCGCCGGCCTGGTAAGCCCTGAAGACTTCCAGCCTCTTCGTTCCCCTGGGCGGCGGCTCATGGGATAAGACTGCTTCCTTGATGAGCTCATCTATTACCGGGTCGGGCAATTGCTTCTGCCTCTCGCGCCAGGCTTCCATCGCCGTGGGGATCACATCTTTTATCCCTTTCCCCGTCAGCGCCGAGATGAAAAGCACGGGAGCATACGCGACGAACTTCATGCGCGATTTCACTGCTGCCTGGTAATCTTCCTTCAGGCTGTCATCGGCAAGATCCCATTTATTTACAGTTAATACTATGCCCTTGCAGGCATCCTTTATATATCCGGCAATGTGTGTATCCTGAGCAGCGATGAATTCGGTGGCGTCCATCACCAGTATGGCTACATCGCAGCGGCTGATGGCCCGCAGCGTGCGCACGAGGCTGTAATAATCAATGCCCACCCCTGCCCGGCCACGTCGCCTGATGCCCGCCGTATCTATCAGTATTATTTCCCTATCACCATATTTGAAAACAGTATCGACGGCATCCCTCGTGGTGCCTGCGACTCTGTCAACAATAGAGCGTTCCCTCCCCACGATCGCGTTCAGCAGCAAGGACTTGCCCACATTGGGCCTGCCGACTATTGCCAGCTTGGGTTTATCCGACTCCTCTATTTCTTCACCGACCGGTGGCAATAGATCCACAAGCTTTTCCAGCAGTTCGTGGATACCTTTGCCGTGGTGGGCGCTGATCGCCAGAGGGTCACCCAAACCCAACTGGTAAAAATCGGCGCAGGCACTACTTAGCTTCAGGTTGTCCGCTTTATTAACAGCAAGCACGACCGGCTTATGCAACCGCCGCAGGTTATCGGCAATCTCACGATCAGGCGCAATCAAACCATCCCGCACATCAACCATAAAAATAACGGCATCAGACTCGGCGATAGCCGCTTCTACCTGAGTCTTTACTTTTTTACCAAGCTCTGTGCCAGGTTGGGGCTCCAGTCCGCCCGTGTCTATCAGGGTAACTTCTGTGCCAAAGATATCCACGTCTGCAAATATGCGGTCACGTGTCGTGCCCGGCAGGTCCTCGATGATAGCTATCTGAGAACCGGCAAGCCTGTTGAACAGGGTGGACTTACCCACGTTCGGCCTGCCGACTATGGCAACTACAGGATTCATTCTGTCTCTACCATTTTAACGCAAGAAAGGGATGGAATTAATACGTAATATTACTAAATTTATGGCTGTCATTCGGTTCAGCGCTACTTAAAGATTTCTGCGAGTAGCGTACGCTGAAAATGGAGGCGGTTCTCCGCCTGGTCGAAGATCACCGAGCGGTAGCGGTCGATGATGCCAACGGCGACCTCTTCACCGTGGTGCGCCGGCAGGGGATGCATTACAATGGCATCCCTTTTGGCGTAGGAAAGAAGCTTGTCGTTCACCTGGTATTCGGCAAAGGCGATCCGGCGTTGTTCGTATTCTTCTTCCTGGCCCATACTCGTCCAGACGTCGCTATAGACGATATCGGCGTCCTTGGCCGCCATGGCTGGCTCTTCGAGAAGCATTA
>CAYLRS010000041.1:7385-9254 GCA_964385895.1 uncultured Dehalococcoidales bacterium | reverse complement strand
GCGTCAAGGGCATGGTCACCCGGGAGAGCGACGATGTGATGTGTTCCATTTCCTCTGATACCCATGATAACCTGCTCTTTTTCACCAACAGGGGCCGCGTTTTCAAGATGAAGTGCTACGAGATTACGCAGGACCTTTCAAGGACTACCAAGGGCATTAATATCGTAAACCTGCTGCCCATCGAAGCCAAAGAGCAGGTCACTGCCATGTTCGTTCCTGAAAAGACCGATCCGGGCCTCTTTATGATAATGTCAACCTCCAAGGGGATTGTGAAGAAGACCAATATGGATAACTTTAAAGACGTCCGCCGAAGCGGCCTGATAGCTATGAAGCTCGGGCCTAATGAGGAATTGATCGGCGTGGATGTGGTGAGCCAGACCGGTAAAATCATGCTGGTGAGCCGCAACGGGCAGGCCGTGAAGTTTGCTGTCGCTCCACTGCGCACTGCCTCGCGCACGAGCGGTGGCGTGCGCGGCATCAAGCTCAACCCGGGAGATATGGTGGTCAGCATGGGGACCGTGCAACCCAACGCAGACCTTATCACAGTAACGGAGAATGGCTACGGCAAGAAGACAAGGGTAGATAAATTCCCGCTGCACGGCCGGGGCGGTAAAGGGGTACGCGCCCACCGCGTGAATGAAAAAACAGGCAAGGTAGTCGCTGCCAAGCTTGTGCCGCCAGGCTATGAACTGTTTATAACCACTGCCAACGGTGTTCAGTTGAGGATAAACGTGGACGTTGAGAAAGAGGTAAAGGGGCCGGTAGAAGGCGAAAAGAAGAAGAGACGTGAGGGCGTACCGATTAAAGGCAGGATTACCCAGGGCGTTATGCTGGCAAGGCTAGACCAGGATGATAGGGTGGTCTCGATCGCACTTGTTGAGAAGGAAAACCCTGAAGAGGTGGAAGCCAAGCAGACGAAGGCTGTGGCAAAGCTGCCTCCCAAGCCTATGGTCACCGGGCAGCAGCAGCTTCCCTTCGCATCGTAAATGGATATTGTAATAAAAATACTGCAGGAGTTCGGGCTCACCTTCTTACCCCTCTTCGTGGCCATGGACGCCATAACCGTTGTCCCCATCCTGCTGCCGCTGACACAGGATATGCAGCCGAAGGAAAGGCAGAGGGTCATCCGGCTTGCTTTGGTAACAGCCCTGGGGCTTGGCCTGGGTTTCGTCGCCATAGGCAAGGGCATCTTTATCTTCCTTGGCATAACGGTCAATGACTTCCTCATCGCCGGCGGGCTTTTCCTTTTCCTGCTTGCTGCCAAGGAGATGCTTACCGGCAAAATGTTTGAAGCCCAGGCATCGGTCGGAGTAGACATGATGGGGGTGGTGCCCATCGGCACGCCGCTGGTGGTGGGCCCCGCTGTGCTTACCACCCTGCTCATACTTATTGACCGCTACAATATAATCATCGTGATAGTTGCCTTCGTGGTAAACCTGTTGCTTGCATGGCTGTTTTTCGCGCAGGCCAACAGGCTGGTCAAGTTGCTGGGGCAGTCAGGCATTAGGGCCACGACCAAGATAATGGGTCTTTTCCTGGCGGCAATAGCGGTGAAAATGGTCCGTGACGGTATATTTGGCATTATAGGCGTAAGCCATTAAAAATTGTGAACGGGAGTTTGGCTTAATGAAGCTAGTTTTTATCCATGGCTCGGGCGGCGCTGGCACCCTATGGCATTTCCAGACGCAATATTTCAGAGACGCAGACGCGGTTGACCTGCCGGGCCATCCTGAAGGGAAGCTTTGCACGAGCATCGAAGAATACACGGAATGGCTGCACGGTTACTTAAATCGAAAAAATTATAGAGATGTTGTCCTTGCCGGGCACTCGCTAGGCGGCGGCATCGTGCTTAATTACGCGCTCAGGTAC
>CAYLRS010000041.1:0-7375 GCA_964385895.1 uncultured Dehalococcoidales bacterium | reverse complement strand
TGAAGGGTATTATACTGGTGGGGGCGGGGGCCCGCCTTCGCGTACTTCCACTGATACTGGAAGCTATAAAGGGCAAGCTGGACGACACGCAGGGATGGCTGAAAGACCTGGTTATTCCCTTTTATACCACGGTCGATGCAAAAACAAGGGAGATGCTTATGCCTAAACTGGCTGCCGTAGGTCCGGCGGCACAACTTAATGACCTGCTCTGCTGTGACAGATTCGATGTCATGGATAAAATTGGGCAGATAAAGTTGCAGGCGCTTGCTATTGTGGGAGACCAGGATACGATGACGCCGGTCAAGTATTCCCAGTACCTGGTTAAAAACATGCCCCATTGTAAAATGGTGGTGATCGAGGGTGGCAGTCACCAGGTTTTCCTGGAGAAACCTGAAGCAGTAAACAAAGCCATTGAAGGATTCTTAAAAGAAATAGCCAGCTAATAAAGAAGGGAAGAGGATATGAAAGGCTCTTTGCGTATCGCGCGGATCGCAGGGATCGATATCGGAATTCATTACACATGGATACTCATCTTCCTGCTGATAACCTGGTCGCTGGCTGTCGGCTATTTCCCCGAGGAATTCCCCGGGTGGGACATGGCGGTTTACTGGGTGACATCCGTGGTGGCGGCGCTTCTCCTGTTCGTCTCGGTGTTGTTGCACGAGTTCGCCCATTCTCTGGTTGCCAAATCCCGCGGCCTGCCCGTTAAAAGTATAACGCTCTTTCTGCTGGGCGGCATAAGCAACCTCGAGAGCGAGCCCGAAAAGCCAGGGCTGGAGTTCGCAATAGCTATCGTCGGCCCGCTTTCAAGCCTTGCCATAGCAGCTATATTTTGGGGTGTAGATAAATTGGGGCTTGCACCCGATGGGCCGGTAAAGGCAACAGTTGACTACCTGGTTACCATAAATATCCTGCTTGCTGCATTCAATATATTGCCGGGCTTCCCGCTGGACGGTGGCCGCGTCCTTCGCTCTATCATCTGGGGAGCCACCAACGACTTAAAGAAGGCAACCGGTATTGCGTCAGCCGTCGGTCAGGTCTTCGGCTGGCTGATGATTGCCGGGGGTGTTTTTATGGCGTTGACCGGCAACCTGATGGGCGGCATATGGCTGGTATTTATCGGCTGGTTCCTCAACGGCTCGGCCGAGGCCGCACGGCGGGAGCTCGAAATGCGCTCACTCTGGCTCAACGTGCGCGTCGCCGGCGTAATGAATGAAAGGCCAGATATAATCGACCCCAATGCGCCCATAGTTAAACTGGTGAATGAGATCTACGTGAGGAAGGGCATCCGCTACGCTCCTGTGGCCGAGGAAGGCCGCCTGGTAGGCATAGTTACCCTCAATGATATAAGAAAGATATCCCCTGCAGAATGGCAGATGACCCCGGTTTCGCGGATTATGACCCGAGAGCCCCTTTACACGGTCAAACCCGACGACAATATGAAGCTGGCGGTCAATCTGATGGCGGAGCACAGCGTCAACCAGCTCCCGGTGGTGGTGGAGGACCGGCTTGTCGGCATGCTCTGCCGGGCGGACGTCATCCGCTACGTGCAGGTACATTACGAGCTGGGACGGCAATAATGGGATCAATAAATGATTAAAATTCGTGCAGGTGAACAAAAGTTCACGCAGATGAAAAATTCAAAGGGTATCGCTACTATAAGCTGATCACTTCCTACCTGGTTTCCTTATTGTGAGGACAGGGCAAACAGCCTGTCTGACGATCTGCTCTGTGACCGAGCCGGAGATGAACCTGCGCCAGCCCGAAAGCCCGTGCGTGGCAATCACGATCAGGTCGATATTTTTTTCGGTAGCGTAACGTATGACTTCCCCGGCCGCGTTCCCTATAAGAACTTCAGTCACCACATTGACGCCTTTGGAGACCTTCTGCTCCACCAGGGTTTTAATAGACTTCTCCGCCTGCCCCTCAAGCTCCTGCTGGTAAGATGCGACATTGAAGCTGGCTGACTCGACGCCTATGGGAGCCTCAACAATGGGCACAACCGGGATGACATTCACTAAATGTAAAGTGGCCGAGAAATGGGCGGCAAGCTCATCGGCCGCTTTCAGAGCCTCGTAAGAAGGTTCACTGAAATCGGTAGGACATAGTATGTTTTTGATCGGCAGCATCTTCGTTTACCCCTCCATCAAAATATTAAATTTGCGTTGCAATCCAGTCTGCGGTTCTACTGATCCCCAAAAATCAACCCATTAATATATCTTCGCAGCTATATTTACATCATAACATGCTACATTTGTCAAGCCGCGTATATATTTTTTAATCTCGCTGATGTATAATCGAGTAAATACAGGTATCATAGCATATCTATATGCAACAGACTTTCCTCTGTCCACGATGCAACAACATTTCTTTCTTGGGGCAGCGGTTTTGCGGATATTGTGACCTGGGTTTCATCTACACCTGCCAGGAGTGCGGTTCACAGATCGACCCAGGGTTCAATTACTGCGGTAATTGCGGTGCCAGTGTGGACTGGATAGTACAGCTTCCGCCCGTTCAGCAAATGGAGCAGGTGCCTTACACAGCCGCGGTAGTAGAACCAACTCCGGAGCCCGTCGAGCAGTTTTGGACAAGACAGGGAACGTACAGAGACGGGCCAGTGGTAGAAGCACCAGGTCCGGAGCCCGTCGAGCAGCCAGAACAGGTGCCCTTCATAGCCGCAATCGAAGAATCTGTTCCAGAACCCGTCCAGAAAGGGCCTGCGGAGGTACATCAAGAAAAGAGCTTTGCCCTGCTAAAGGAAGGGCATTACACACTGGCTATTGAGGAGCTATCCAAGGCAATACATTACGATCCCGGCAAAGCAATAGTCTATCTTTTAAGGGGTGGAGTCTATTATAAAAACGGCGACCTGGATCTCGCCTTCCTGGATCTAAGCAAGGCCATCGAGCTTGACCCGGACCTGGCGGCGGCTTTCTACAACCGCGGCAGCGTTTATTATTACAGGGAGCAGTTTGACAGGGCTATCGATGACTTCACGAAGGCCATACTCATCGACGGCGGAGACGCGGGCGCCTATCATAACCGCGGCTGTGCATACATGATGATAGGCGAGTACGGGAACGCCATCGCAGATATAAATAAGTCCATTGAACTCGACCGGAATGACCCGCGTGTTTACCAGAGCCGGGGGACGGCTTATATGAAGAGCGGGCAGATGGAACTGGCAGCAGAGGATTTTGAAAAGGTACTCGCCATGTCCCCGGAACGGACCCTGAAGGAAAAGGCAGAAGAATTGCTTAAAGAGCTGGGATACGGCTGATTGTTAGCGTGTTGAGACGGAGTCAATTTTGCCGTCGGCAATAATCATCACCATTGCCGTGGCATTATGTCTTTCCATTGCCAGTATTTATCCAGTCCCATAGTAGCTCCGATTTTGTATAGAGAAATTAGCAATAAGATCACGGAGAAGACAAGCAGCACCCATAAAATGAGGAAACTCACGCCCCACCACATCCAGGTGCGCTGGGTCTTTTTAAAATGCTCGATGCTATCCCATCTTTTATACTGCCAGGCCCACTCGTTGCCGCGGATCCCCAGGATAATCCTCATGGTCAGGCTTACTATCCACCCTATATAGGGCAAGAATCCAAGCAATGCGATCAGCGATATCCATACGTTGTTGCCAACGCCCCAGATCCAGGTGAGCAAGAAAGCGCCCCAGTTCCAGCCCTTTACTTCCGGCGGAATTGTTACGTTGACACCAGCTCCCGACGTGTTACCGGCTTTACCCGGCCATTCTCCCGCCTTGAGACGGATTTGCACGCAGGAATTACAGTATTCCTGGCCGCCTATAGAAGCTTTGCATTCAGGGCAGACGAGCCTGCCGCAACTTCCACAGGTACCAACGGCTTCCCGGTCTGAATGTATTGCACATTTCATAATGTTTCTCCTGCCTAAAACCGATTTGAATTGAAAATCCGTGCTAAGATCCCCAATTACCAGTACTTGATCATGCCCGACCTCTGGATTCCCCAGACCATCAATGCAAGACCGATTATGAGGATGACAGTTATTAATAATGTTATAGCGATGGTAACGCCCAGGCCCCACCACATCCATGTCCGTTGGACACTTTTGAAGTGCTCAATGCTATCCCAGCGCTTGCTCTGCCAGGCCCATTCGTTGCCCTTGAATGCCAACACCCAGGGCATTACCAGCGGACCCAGATAGGGAACAAATACAAGGAAGGCCCACCAAACGTTATTGCCGATGCCCCAGATCCAGGTAAGCAAAAAACCTCCCCAGTTCCATTCTCCCAGGCCGGGAGGAACTACAGCCTTGCTGCCCATACCCGATGTGTTTCCTGTATCTGTTGCAGGGACAGTTTGAGCGGTTGCTGCTGCTGCGGAAATTACCTTCTTCTCAATGCAGAGAGTACAGTATGTTTTCCCTTCATACGCCACCTTGCATTCGGGGCAGACCGGTTTGCCACATTCAACACAAGTAGATATCGCTTCGCGGGCGGGGTGATATTCACAGTTCATATGGACCTCCTTTCCGACATAGCCACAGGTCTGAGTATTATAGAGTGCTTTTCACTCAGTACAGTATATTCAAGCGCTCTTAATAAATCTACCCGCGCATTCAGGTGGTAATAAATAAACCCTTTTGAAATCTATACGTTTTATATTTCAGAGAAACAAAAGAATATAAGCGTTGAGGTCAATGAAGATGAGCGGCAATATACAATTTGCAGCAATATTAATAGGCTACTCTCTAATCTGCTCCCTTATGGTCATCCTCGCCTGCGCTAACTGATTTTTAGGCGTCACCTCCTGTCTTACCCGTCACCCTTCGGGGCGGCGGGTAAGTTTTTTTATATTGTTGCTCAAATATGAGCCCTGAATTATACTGACCGTACTATAACCCGGATATGGGTTTGCAAGCGGATTATGAAGCTGGGAGTTATATCTGATACGCATCTGAGGTCATTTGCAGAGATGCCGCAAGCGCTGTTGAAAGCGCTGTCGAAGGTTGACCTGATAGTACATGCCGGGGACATTGTGGCCCTCGATGTCATAAGAGGGCTGGAAACGCTGGCACCTGTTAAAGCCGTGCGCGGCAACATGGACCTGCCCGAGGTATGGACCACGTTGCCGGAAAAAGACCTGATCGTGATCGAAGGTAAAAAGCTTGGCATCGTTCACAGTTCCGGCAGCGGGTGGATGGTCGAAGAGCGCATCCTGCCACTTTTCCCGGGGGTGGATGCCATTATATTCGGGCATACGCATGAACCGATGAACAAGGTAATGGACGGCGTGTTACTCTTTAATCCCGGCAAAGCCAGTGATTCCTATGGCGTTATCGAAATCGGGGAAGATATTAAAGGCCGGATAAAGCGAAATTATTTTTAGAGGTTTAATATGACCGAAAGCTGGGAGGAGTTCAAAATCCTGGATCAACCTGCACTTTTAAACTTCATTTTTTATCCGCGCGGTGATTACTTTAGGATCCAGGATTCGGACAGAATTATGAGCTTCTCCGTGCCCGTGGAGGAGGGCATTTCCATATCGTGCAAGTTCTATATTGGCGGCAGGCAAAACCCCAACTTGCTTTTCTTCCACGGCAATGGCGAGGTAGCCGGCGAGTACGCAGATATCGGTGAAGAGTTCAACAGGATCGGCCTGAACCTCTTTGCGGCGGATTACCGCGGCTACGGCAGCAGCGGCGGCAAGCCCACAGTAAGCAACATGATAAAAGATTCCCATCCTCTGCTGCAGGGCTTTAAAAAGATCTTACGGGAAAAGGGGTTCCCGGGCAGCCGCTTTATTATGGGACGTTCCTTGGGCAGCGCCTCAGCGATAGAGCTTGCCAGCAAATACCCGGATGAATTCAAGGGTCTGATAATAGAAAGCGGCTTTTGCGACGTTACCGATTTGCTGGCGAGGATAGGCATTTCGTTGAAGCAGACCGGCTTAAAGACCGTCGTATCGCCTGGCCTGGACAGGGTGGCAAAGATAACCCTGCCTGCCTTGATTCTCCATGGTAAATATGATTCAATCGTGCCGCTGATGGAAGGCGAGAAGATATACCGCTATATCGGGTCAAAGGACAAGAGGATGGTGGTAATACCTGATGCTGACCATAATACAATATTTATGGTGGGGATGGAGCGATATATGAACGAGCTGGCCGATTTCGTTAGTTCATATAAATAGGGCGTAAAAAAGCCCCCTGCTACGTAGCAGGGGGCTTTGGATACAGAGCTTAGTAGTATTTTATTTCTCTTCCTTTTCTTCCCCTTCTTCCCCTTCTTCCTCTTCCTTCTTTTCACCAAGCGCTTCGACTTCCTCAGCCTCTGGTTTCGCCTCAACAACCTCTTCAACCTGCTTGCGGGCTTCGGCGACCTTGATAACCATCTGCTCAGGATCCGAGAACACTGTAATCTTCTTGCTGATCTTGATGTCCTTGACGTGTATGGCCTGCTCTGCTTCCGCGAGGACTGAGATATCGACTTCAATGTTGTGAGGCAGGTCATCGGGCAAGGCTTCGATCTGCAGTGAAGTTATCGCATGCAGCAATGCCATGTTCTTAAGCTTGAGTGCCGGGGCCTCGCCGACGAATACCAGGGGGACCTCTGCCTTCAATTTCTCAGTCATTTTCACCTGGTAGAAGTCAACATGAATTGGCTCCTTGGTCATGGGATTTCTCTGTACCTCGCGGATGATCACCTTTTTTGCTGTTGCTGAGTCACCTATTTTCAGAGAGATGAGGTCGGTGCCCCCGGCGCGTGCAAGCACATGTCCCAGCTTGCGGGCATCCACCTGTACGGGTACGGAGTCTATGCCGTGACCGTAGACATTGCAGGGGATTAGCCCTCCACGCCGCAGGAAACGCACCTTCTTACCTATGATATCTCTTTTTAAAACTTCAAGCTCGAGTTTCCTCATCGTAATTCTCCAATATCAATAACAAAAGATAAAGGTTACCCTGTTTCAGTCTCAAAGTCAAATTTCTGTCCCTTTTTCAACTGCGCCGCTTTTATCTTACAGGAAGCTTGTTTTTTCTGCAGTCCGCAAAGATTGCAGCTGGAATGCCGGCAGTCGGCTGTTACGTCGCCCGTGATCAATTTACACTGCTCAGCTTTGAGGAAGTCGGTGCTCACACCGGTTTGAATGTGTTGCCATGGTAGCAGTTCATCAAGAGGACGCTCGCGGTGGGCATAGAATGAAGGATCAATGCCGCATTCCTCAAATGCCTGCTGCCATTTCTGGAAATCGAATAACTCGCTCCATGTGTCAAGGCGGCAGCCCTTTTTCCAGGCAGTGTAGATTACCCCGACAAGCCTTCGGTCACCCCTGGCAAGGACAGCCTCGAGGAGGCTGATATTGGGGTCATGCCAGGAAAGATGTGC
>CAYLRS010000040.1:0-9299 GCA_964385895.1 uncultured Dehalococcoidales bacterium | reverse complement strand
ATGGTTACGCCGTCTTATTGATTTCAGCAATCTGCCTCTTAATTGCCTCCCCATTTTCCCGGGCTGCCCATCTACTTATCCCCATCCACGGTTCCACCCCTCAAGCGCATGCCCTTTCTTTCAAAGCTCACCAGGCTGCCCGTGTCATCCAGCAGAACCTCGTAATCTCCTATAAGATCTGTCGCAGAGGGAATCTTAGATACTTCAAGAACATCAAGTTTGGCATGCCATCCCTTTTCGTCCTTATACAGCTTGGTTACGGACTCCGGCTTCCTTCCTATGACCTCCGCCAGCTCACTTTTAACTTTTTCTGCGACTTCTCTTAAATTCATAATATATAAACCTCCGGCATACTGAATGCGTGGCCTTTGCTATTGTCCCGCTCTTTCCTCTTTCAATTCCCTGATGCTGTTCAAGCGTTCCAGGAGGATGCCCTCCTGTTCGTCGTATTCTTCCTCTGTGATCTCATCCATCTCCAGGTGCATCTGCAATTCCAGCAGGTCGCTCTTTACGCGGTCCTCATCCAGCATTTCACCTTCAGCCTGCTCCTCGATCTTCCTTGCCATCCAGATAATAGCGCGCATGGGACCAAACACGGGCGCACAAAGTAAATCAATCAGGCCGTTGCCGGTGCTCAGGCTATCGTCTGACACTTGCTTCACCCTCACGTATTTCATTCCAATTAATTACAAGGTTCACAAAATTATAAGGCGGTGTATTATGCCCCACATACTTGAAAAGCAGCCTGTGGCTAAGTTGTGCATCGAGTTCAGAGACGGCCCGGTCGAATTCGGGCTCCTTTTTTTTATCTACCAGGAAAGCCGCGTTCATTACCATTTTGTCAGAGAGCGTATCATTTTCGCGCGTATCGACAGCCAGATCACTTAACACTGCGATCATTTTTGCAGCTTCTTTCGTCCTCTTTTTTTCAAGGGCTTCCTTTATCATTTCGCCCAGGCGTATCCGGTCGAAATGTGTTGCCTCCGGCGGTTTGCCCGCAAGTGAATCACGCATTCTTCTCAGGTAAGGGTCCCCTTCCAGAATCTCGCTGAAGATTGCCGGTCCATCCCGCCAGAACGCCTTGACGCCCAATTCGACTTTGCCGTCCATCTTATCCAGGAGGTCAATGAACTCATCATATCTGCAGGAGAGCAGCTTTTGAAGCTCCTGGACAGGAGAGGACGAGTCACTTACAGTTCCAAATCTGACCGGCAGCACTGTAAACTCGTGCATAACGCTTTCCTGAACTTTTTCGTGTGCTATCATGTTTTTGCGGTTGTTTTCATATTTAGTGACACTCGAATCACTGATAACAGCAGCAATATTACGCTGGCACACCGTATAGACAGGGTTGCCTGTAGCGCCGATTGCCGTACAGTCGAAGAAGCGGCTGTGTGGGCAGCCAATTATGCAATAGATATATTTTGCAGAGTCATCCATGGCTAAACACCTGTCAGTACCGGTAAATCGCCGAAACAGGCTTCCGTTGCCTCTCTGTCACGGTTAGGACGATTGATACTGATCAGAAAATCGCCCTTCGTTATAGCTTGAGCGCGGCACCAGGATATAAGAAGATCAGACGCCTGGCGCAACATGATGAAACCTGATTTTGCGTTTTCGCCGCCAGTATGGCTGTCGGGATGGACGGCGGCAGCAAGGTGCCGGTAGGCTTTCTTGACGGCTGATTCGGAGCATACTTCCTCCAGGCCAAGCAATTTCATGGCCTCCTCTATTTTCGCAGTATCTACACTGGTCACTTCAACCGTGGCGAAGCTATACGGCGGCAGTGGTCCGATGATATGGAAGTCTAACTGGTTGTTAAAATAATCGTTTAGCTGTTTTACAGCGTCATCGAATTTTTCCAATTCCCGCTTATTAATCAGGAAGGCGACATTCATCACCAGGTCGTCTAAAATAAGTGGATTGATTTGCATATCCACCGCCAGCTTGTCGAGGAGATCAATGATGCTCTTCCTGTAGCTCACGCGCTTCCTATCCATGGCAACCTTCACCATTTTCCCCAGTCTTATCCTGTCCTCTACCGCTACCTGCCCTCTGCCGGCAAGTTCGTTGCGGGCATGGCAGATAGCATCTTCGGCGCTGATATCATGCAGCACTTTTTGCGTGTCCCAGCGGGCGGCAACTTCATATTCAACCTTATCCCGCATATTTGCCAGCTCTGAAGAAAACAATTGCCTGCCCTGGGAAAGCAACTGGAGCACATCTTCATTGGTAGCAAGCATGGTGCCGAATTTAACCGGCAGAACATCCGCCTGCCGCATAATTTGTTCCACTACCATCTGGTGCTTGAGCAGAAATCTAATGATATCTTCTTTGGGCAGGGAACTTATTTCGATGTCTGAACAATCGCCTACCACCGCGCCCAGGCCATTATGCCGTAATACATAAACCGCTTGCGCGGTTAATGTTTGCGGGGTATCAAGTGTAATTGTCCGGTCAGTGTTTACGATTCCGTAAATATATTTCCTGGTCATAGCGCCTCTTTATTACCGCTGCCCCATGCTAAATCAGCATTAAAACCTCATCTTACCTGTTCAAAACCTCACGTTGATGTCGTCATCCTGCTATCGCGTGCGAGTGGTGTGGCAATGCCTTTTATCCTGGTCCCGCATTTCTCGCAGAAAATCCTTATAACATGGTTCTCGTGGCCGCATTTTGGGCAGATAGTGCTCCACTTCCCACGTTTGTTAGTCCTGTTGAAAGACCTCACCCGTGCCTCCTCTGGCTTTTCACGCCTGTTCCTTTTGCCTTTCCACCCACTGCATGGCTTCCCGCTCCAGGGCGGTTAAACGGGCATTTGAAGGGCGCTTGCCCCGCATCCTGGCTCGCTCCACAGCCATAAAGTGGCGTGCCAGGGCGCAAACTCCCGATAAATTCGGTTTGCGAACCACCCGCTCCTTTCTGCAGGCTTGAGGCAACGGGTAAACCTGCTCCCCGCCTGGCTGCTCATTTATTTCCATTTCATGCCGCTGTCCTGATTAATAACGCAGGGACATTTTCTTCCATTTGCCTTCAACCGGATTTTTATCGTTTCCATGCGGGTTATCCCCATTATCACCCTCATCGGTTGTGCCTTCCGTCTCATTCCTTCTTGCCAACTTCGCCATAGCCTTATCAATATCATTCACCCGCTCACGGATAATTCCTTGCTGATGTCCCAGCATCATCTGTTTCTTTTCCAACCTTTCCTTTTCCTTATTGAGCAGAAACAGGTCTAAATGTGTTGTGCCTTTAGGATGGGGTCTACAGTGAATGTGCGCGCTGCTTGCAGTTCTTAAATCCCTCAAACCCCTGGCATTGGTAATATCTTTCATTTTTGCTCCTCCAGTTGATTAAAATCTAACTGAGCCGTCTGTCTGACGAAAGCTCATGCCGTTACCGGATAAACATTGTCAGCAATACTTATCAATTAACCTGCTAACCACCTCTCTGACTTTTAATGATTGTGAACTTTTGCCCAGTCTGGATGATTCTGAGACGAGGATATCGAGGCAGAGCTGCCTGAAGCCATCGTCAGCAGCGTCAGCCGTACCCCCCAGAAGCTTGAGGGTCTTGCCTATCATAATGCAACCCCGGCAGGTTGGAGCAAATTCACAGACGCCCGATTCCCTCAAACTGCGCACAATCAGCACGATTTTCTCGGCATCCTGCCGGTCAAGACCTGACTTGGAAATAGTGATTGCCACTTCAGTTTCCAGATCAAAATGGTCCAGGTCCAGGGTTACCATCCTGTCCCTCAGCGCATCCTGGCTGCGATAAACACCGGCGTACTCCTCCGGATTGCTGGTAAAAATAGCATTGAATTGAGGGTGTACTCTCACGTAACCATCAATGTCCCTGCCGGTTGGCATATCAAGCATTTTTTCTTGCAGGACTGAAAGAAGCACATTGTTTGCCTCAGGACGAGAACGGGTAAACTCGTCATATACCATGGTAAACCCGTATTTACATGCCACCGTAAGTCGGTTATCGACCCATTTGCGGTCCATGTCCTCCTCGGTTTTGAGGACAGAGTGTATGAAATTATCGATAACCTTCCTTGATCTATACCCGTTCTCGCTGCCAACCAGGTCGGAAGTACTGAACTGGTCATCCCCGTGGATCAGTACGACGGGGCGGCCGAGTTTACTGGCAAGGTGAAAGGCCAGTGTTGTTTTACCTGTCCCTGAACTGCCCCTGAAATGGACAGGGAAGCCGGCAGCAACATAAGCCAGCGAACGTTCTACTATTCTCTTTACAAAAGGAGTCTCCACGAAGTTGGGCAAAGCGCATGGTTCAAGTAAAGTTGCCGCCGTCTCTGTTACCATTTTCTCACCTCAATTCTTAACTATGTGCAAAAGCATAAGGACAGGATTTTAAGTCGAGAAGAACCGCTTGCCGCGCTTTTTTATATTGGCGGATTTCACCATTCCATTGACCAGATTCTCTAGTTGCTTCTTCCCGATTTTGAACTCCTTTTCGAGCGCAGCAGTTTCAATTCCATCAGGGTTACTGGCTATAAACTCAAAGATGGCGCTACTGAGCTTTGAATCAGGCAGCGCCGCTTTTTTTGTAGCGCCATTGACTCGTGGCGGGGTTGCTATTATAGATCCCCGCCTGGCTTGCATGGCAGCAGTTAAGTCATGCCATCCGTCAGTGTAGCCTCCAATTTCCACCCGCAGCTCATTCAGCATTGCCGCGCTACTGGCCTGTCTCTTTTTCTCACCGGCTTTGACCTTTTGCATGTCTACAGAGAGCATGTGATTTAGTTCCTTGCTCATCTTTAAACGGTCTGCCTGCTTTTCCTTTAGAAAAGAAACTACAACAGCCCTGCGCCTCTTTTCGGCGGCCTGGCGCTGTTTATCCTCGGCCTGGCGCTGTGCAGAGTCTTTGGTGGCCTGCTGCAACCGTTCGTTATCCGCAGTTGACAGGTTGTGGAATAGGCTTTTCCTCCTTGCTGAAAGCTCATTCTTTGTATGTGAAAGTGCTACCTCTGCCTCCTTTCTACGGCCAACGTCATCTTTTATTAGAGTTGCAATCGCTGCCCTGCGCTGGTCGTACGAATTGATGATATCCTGTGCCACGTTATGCATTACATTCATCGGATTATCCTCTCTTAAAAAATATTTTTCCCTGCGATTTCCGCATCCCGGATATTACAACGTTCTTGCCTGACATAATTGGCCCGAGGGGGGAGGGGGGGCGAAAGAACACTAACCGGGCCTTGAATTGATGACTTCCAGGATGCCCCTCGAGAATTGATGTTATATCAGGCTGCAGCTGCAGTCAGACCGACAGCTTCAGCATACTTCAGGTAAGTATCAACGCCGGCCGCAACAACCCTGGCCTCAATTGCCAATATCTCAATCCCTACCAGGCTTACACGCACCCACGCATCAACTACTAAACCTTTGTCAAGTATTCGGTCGACTACCTCGACCAGACTGGACGATGCCATAGATTTTTCAACTGCCATTACCATAAACCTCCATATGTTTAATATATGTCAGCGGCGGTGAGAAGAGGCCCCTCCCCCACATACTCAGCCCACGGACACCAACACTATAAGGTTTCGGAAGATGATTGACATCACCCTTTCAGTTAATTGCAGCAGCACCATGCGGGTAGGAATAGAGAAATATTTGCCACCGCTCCCACATCCTGTTACCCGAACAGGCCACCACGAAAGTGCTAATTGTAAGGGGCTATAAGATCATGGCCGGAATAAAAGCGCGGGGTGCTGCCGGTCAATTATTTATTTTCCGGAGGCGAAAAGGGGACCAGGCCGGTGCGCACGGCTACGACGGCTGCCTGTGTCCTGTCAGACACACCTAACTTTGCCATCATCGATTGCACGTGTTTCTTTACCGTGTCTTCGCTTATACAGAGAACCTGTCCTATCTCCCTGTTGCCTTTTCCTTCGGTTATTAACCTGATGACATCAAGTTCGCGCTGTGTGATCTTTCCCTGGATATTTTTATCCGCTGTTTTGTCTACCCATGCCGGCGGAAGGCCTTTTACATCGATCAAATTGAGGAAAACTTGTTGCAGTAAGCTTGTCTTGATCAGCATTCCTCCGCTGTTGACGGCCCTTATGGTATGCAGTAATAATTCGATGGAAGCATCTTTTAGAAGGTAACCTCCGGCGCCGGCTTTTACGGCTTCTATTACATATGCATCGTTATCGTACATGGTAAGCATGATAATCGAAATGGTTGGATAACGGCTCTTTAGTTCCCGCAATGCCTCTATGCCACCCATTTTTGGCATATGGATATCCATTAAAATTACCTGAGGGCAGCATTCTTTGACTTTCTCAATAGCTTCCAATCCGTCTCCAGCCTCACCAACGACTGCAATGTCCTCAGAAGAGGCCAGCATTGCACGCAACCCCTGGCGCACTACCGGATGGTCATCGACCAGCATTACCTTAATTGGTTCATCTGTAGCCATACTATTAAACTTCCCCATCAAAGGGTATCTTTATGATTAAGGTGGTCCCCCGTCCAGGTATGCTCTCTATATTCAGGGTTCCCTGTAATAGTTCCGCCCTTTTACGCATGCTTATAAGCCCGACTCCTTTTTTCTTTAGTATATCAGGGGAATCTTGGTCGAAGCCTTTACCCTGGTCCCTGATCAATACATTAATATATTGCCCGTCAGTTGATATGCTTATATCGACCCTGTGGGTGAGTGTGTGCTTTTTTATATTAGTGATGGCCTCATGTATGATGCGGTACAAGCCGATTTCCATAGCCGGGGGAAATCTTTGTGCCGGGGCGTTAAAATTGACCTTCCAGCCGCTTTCCTCTTCAATCTTATACATCTCCTGGCGCAGCGTCGGGATAAGGCCCAGATCCTTCAGCGTTGCCGGTTGAAGGCTATTGATTACCTCCCTGGCTTCCTGGATAGCATGCTTCATCTGTGCTTTGGCTTTATTAATCAAATCAACATAAGGAGAGTCTGCCGGCAAATTAGATTCCATTCCCTGTAAATACTGGAAAGCCGATGCCACAGTCTGAGCTACGCCGTCATGGACCTCAAGGCAAATACGTTCTCGTTCAGCTTCCTGCGCAGCAATTGTGTTCCCGACAAGTCTATGTAATTGTTCTACCAATTCTCTGTTTTTCTTTTCATTATCTAACAGCACCTCCTCCGCCTGTTTGCGCCTGGTGAGGTCGTGGGTAATAGCAAGAAGGAATTCTATTCTCCCCTGCGCGTCAAATTCCGGCACAATGCGGGTCATAAAGTGTTTTGTGCCTGAGGGCAACGGGATGCTCTGCTCAACCTCCTGCTCCTGGCCTGTTTTCAGGGCTCGCCTCAACGCTTTATCCACAAACTTAGCCTGTTCGGCTGGCATGCCGATCTCCAGGGGCGTTTTTCCAATAACCGTACTCGGGGAAACTCCAAGTTGGCGTTCGACCGCTGTATTACAGTAGACGTGGCGCAGGTCGGTATCGAAACGCACGATCATAACAGGGATGCTTTCAACCAGGGTAGAAAATTCTCGCTCACGCCTGCGCAGCATCTCCTCCGCCTGCTTGCGATCGGTGATGTCTCCATAGGCTATCGCTACCCCGTAGCCCTCCAGCGGAATTGGTGTGGCTGTTACATTGATCCAGGTGACGCCACTATCGTCCTTAACGATTCCCATTTCAACGTTTTCAATAAGACGGTTTCCTTTCAGCGCCCGGACACTGGCATACTCGTCTGCCTGCATGGGTGAACCATCGGGCCGGATTATCCGCCATTCCCTGCCGTCAATCTTTCTTTCAGTATGCTCTTCAAAGGACAACCCCAGCAGGCGCTCCGCCTCCTTGTTGCTCTCGATAATGTTGCCGGTCTTATCGGATACGGTGACCCCCAGCGGGAATGATTCAAACAGCGTCTTGTATTTCACCTCACTTGCCCTTAGCGCTTCCTCCGCCAGCTTGCGCTCTGTGATGTCCATAAAGTTGCCCAGCACTGCCTGTCTTCCCTGGTACATGACGGAGGCAACTGACTCTACGACCCATTTCACTTCCCCGCCCCTGGTGGTTAATCTGAACTCATATGGAATTTGGCTTTGACCCTTGAGCATGCTTATGGCGCTGTTCCTGGCTGCATCTCTATCCGCGGGTAAGACCAGGCTTAAGGAGTGCCTACCCAGGAGCTCGTCTTTGTTGTAGCCAGTTATCTCGTCAAATTTTGGATTGCAGGCTAAAAATTTACCATTCTGTGTGATGTATATTCCTACGGTCGAGCTATTCAGCAGCGATCTGAGTAGCTCTTGCCAGCGTCTACGCTCTATGCCGTCCCATTCAATTCTCTTATTATTCTGTCGCAGTTCTTCTGTGCGTTCTTTTACCACAGCCTCAAGGTTCTGGCACTGCTTTTCCAGTTCCTTCTCTAATTTATTATGGGCCGTAACGTCCCAGGATACGACCAATAAGCCTATGACGTTGCCATCAGTGTCCCTGATGGGCGTTTTGACCGAATGGATATAATTAACCTGCCCCTTCCGCATATAGCTTTTTTCTATTTCCTCAATCTCACCTGAATTCATGATCCTCACATCATCCGCCCGGTACTTCCCTGCCAGCTTTCCGGGGAAGAAATCGTAATCTGTCTTGCCGGCTATTTCATCTATGTTGATTTTGAGATCCCTGGCCATGTTCTGATTACAGGATATATAGACTGAGTTCTTGTCTTTAAGGAATATTTTTTGTGGCAGGTTCTCAACCAGCATCCTGTACTTGGTTTCACTGGAAATATATTGCTCGCCAGGATGTGTGGATTTTTTCGCCAGCGTGAGGGTTTTTTGGCTGGAGTTTCTTGCCACCCACTTCTTCGTATTGCGATTTCGCATGACTTTAACTGCCATAGCACCTCACCTCATAAGTATCAGCCAGGAGCGCTTCACCCTGTTACCTTGAGTTCTCATAACCAAAATCCTTTGCCGGGCCAGGTCGGCTTCGCCTCCTCGCGATGATATATTGCATTGTAGGGGCGGGTTTAAACCCGCCCGGATGCGGGCGCACCTGAAGGTACACCCCTGCATTCTCAGGATACACTAACATACACAGGTTTAAACTCGAACTTACCGCTTTTGAATAGCTCAAGGCAGGTATCCGCTACATTGGGATCATATAGCCTGCCCCTGTTCTTTGATATTTCCTCCAGGGCTTTTTCAATGCTCAGCGCCGGCCGGTATGGGCGGTGTGAAGCCATGGCTTCAATCACGTCTGCAACTGCCAGTATTTTGGCTTCCAGGAGCGTATCCTCACCCTTTAGACTGTTGGGGTAACCCGAACCATCCA
>CAYLRS010000039.1:0-9452 GCA_964385895.1 uncultured Dehalococcoidales bacterium | reverse complement strand
TAATTTCGTCATCAGGCAGCTTTTGCGCCTCTTGTTTTTTCGCAGGGACGGGGACTTTAATGTTTGTATCGAGGTCTTCCGGTTTTACTTCAAGATTTCGCAGCAACTGCCATTCCTGCTTAACTACTTTTTTTTCAAGGATTATTAAATTCTCTTTATCCAACAGGTACTGGTCAGGAGTCAAATCGCCCGATACAATTGCTTCACCAAGCCCGAAAATCGCTTCAATAAATATTTTACTTTTGTCACTGGTTAGAGGTTCCACGGTGAACAATACGCCAGCAGCTTCGGATTGGACCATCCTTTGAACGGGTACGGCTATTCCTACTTTGAAGTGGTCGTAACCCTGTTCATTCCTGTAAAAAATGGCCCTCGATTCAAAAAGCGAAGCCCAGCATCCCTGGACTGCCTTTACTACGGAATCTTCACCCTGGATGTTTAAAAAGGTGCGTTGTTGTCCTGCAAATGAAGCATCTGGAAGATCTTCTGCGGTGGCGGAAGAACGCACTGCCACCAGGCCTCCGCCAAGCTTGCGATATGCCGTCTTGATGTCTGTTATCATGTAATCGGGAATGCTAGCGTTGGAAATCGTATTTTTTATTTGAGCAGAGACTTCTTGCAGGGCTTTGCTGTCATTAAGGTCCAGATTTTTCAGGTAGTGTCGGATCTCATTAATGAGCCTGGTTTCTTTGAGGAATTCGAAGTAGGCGGTGGAAGTTACCACGAAACCTGGCGGGACCGGTATTTGAGCATGGACCATTTCACCTAAATTGGCACCCTTGCCTCCCGCTATGTCGATGTCGTTTTTCGTAATCTCTTCAAACCATGCTATTACCTTGATTCTCTTTTTCATCGACGCTCCTTATGCAGAATATCGTTGAGACCGTAGCTGCCTATTATATCATCCCCGCAATTTCACGGTGAAATGAAGGGAGGTTCTGGAATATAGTTGAACTGCATATTATGCCCGCGGGTGTTCAGATATTAAAGAGGAAATGAACGATGTCCCCATCTTGCACTATATAGGTTTTGCCCTCCAGCCTTAAGACACCGTGTTTTCGTGCTTCCGCCATGTTCCCATATTTAATAAAGTCATTGTAGTGAATCACTTCCGCCCGGATAAACCCTTTTTCCATATCAGTGTGAATTTTACCTGCTGCTTTCAGCGCCGGTGTATTGTTGTGTACAGCCCACGCTTTAACTTCATCTGCATTATGAGTAAAGAATGAAATCAATCCTAGCAGCGAATAGGAATGCCTTACCACGGTATCAAAGGCCGTTTCCTTGAGCCCGATGTCTTTGCGGAATTCATCTGCCTCCATGTCGCTAAGCTGTGCCAGTTCCATCTCCAACTTTGCGCACATGGAGATCAACTCGACCTGCGGCCGGGTATAAGCGTTTTTTAATTTTTGTAATAATCTATCCGATTCGGGGAGTTGTTTTTCGCTCAAGTTTATCACGATGAGCATAGGTTTGGCGGTCAAGAACTGGTAATTTGATAACGAGCGTATTTCATCGGCCATCAGTTTTTGCAGTCTGATAGGAATCCCACGGTCAAGCGCTTCTTTTAGCTTCTTTAAGAGTTCCTGCTCATGCAGGGCTGCTTCCCGTTCGGCTGATTTTACCATTTTTAACGAAGTTTCCAGCCGGCCAAGCCGTTTGTCAATAATGATCAAATCTGAAAAAATCAATTCTATGTCAAGCGTCTCTATATCGCGGAGAGGGTCAATACTAACTTCGACATGAGGCACGTTGTCATCATCAAATGCTCTGACAACCTGCAAGATAGCGTCTGCCGTGCTGAGGCAATTAAGAAGCTGGCCACTTACTCCTTGCTCTTTGCCAAAGCCTTTTGATAGCCCGGCAATATCCACGTACTTTACTTCTGCCGGGACTGATTTCTTGCTTTGCAGTAGCCTGGCCAGCGTTGGTAATCTTGCGTCAGGTACTTTGGCTACAGCCAGATGGGTGGTTAAGCCGCTGCCTGAATAGGGTTTAGTCTCAGCTATGCCCCTGGTGAGAGCATTGAAGATAGTGGTCTTACCGCTTTTCGGCAAGCCTATTATGCCGATTTCCATATTTGAATCCTGCTTGTGCCTATCAAACTATATGACAGCCGAGTTGAAAATGCAATAACCTTAAACATCAAGTGGTTGTAGCGTGATTAATCTCTGTGTTATAATCTTTAAACTTTCGCAGTCTGGAGGGTTTATTGTGCCCGGTTACGAACTGGTTTTTATTTTAAATGCCAATCTAGCAGAGGACGAGTTCTCACGCACTTTGGGGAAAATTAACGACCTTATTGCCAAGTTCGGTGGCACGGTCACCGATACCAACCAGTGGGGTAAAAGGAAGCTTGCATATCCTATCAAGAGGCAAGCTGAGGGTAATTACGTGCTTGAAAAGGTGCAGATCAAGCAGACAGCTCTGAAAGAGTTGGAAGCTAACCTTAAGCTCACAGAAGGTATTCTCAGGTATTTATTTATCCGCGAAAAGAGTTAAGTGCTGGAGGGGATGATATGGCGAGTTTAAATAAGATCCTGCTCATTGGTAATATTGGCGGTGACCCCGAAATGAGGTTTACGCCCAGCGGCATCCCGGTTACTACGTTCACCATGGCGACCAACCGCAATGTGACACAGCCAGATGGTTCTATTAAGAAAGAGACGGAGTGGTTCCGTATAACCGCCTGGAGAAAACAGGCCGAGATATGCAATCAGTATTTAACCAAAGGCAAACTGGTGTATGTCGAGGGTAGTTTACGTACACGCACATGGGATGGGAAAGACGGCCAGAAGCACACATCACTCGAAGTGACTGCCGACAGGGTGCTCTTCTTGGATAGGCAGGGTGCTGCGGTATTGCCACCTGATGAAACACCGGGCGAAGTTCCCGGGGGGGATATTGAACCGGATGATATCCCCTTTTAAATCCCAAATACCGAAGGAGGACTAGTCTTAGAATAATGGAAACTAATGTCGTTCAACCGAGAAGGGAGAGGGGGCGGAAGTTTATAGTTAAACCAAAAGTATGCAATTTTTGTGCAGACAAGATAGTAATAGATTATAAAAATGCACAGATGCTGCAACGATTTGTGTCGGACCGGGGCAAGATTGTGCCCAGAAGGCGTACCGGCGTTTGTGCCAAGCATCAGCGCCAACTGGCTCAAGCTATAAAGCGTGCTCGTTTCCTGGCACTTTTACCCGCTGCGCCAGACCACGTTTACACTCTGGGAAACGTCGAGCGAAAAACATAATTAAATCTGGAGAATTGAATTGCCTAAAAGGACTTACCAACCAAAAAAAGCTGGTCGAAGGAGAAAGCACGGGTTCCGCGCAAGGAATTCTACCCGAAGTGGCCGTGATGTTTTAAAATCACGTCGCCTCAAGGGGCGTTGGAAGCTGACCGCAGTATAACAACAATGGCCAAGAGATTGGCTTTAACCAGGAGAGCGCAGTATTTAGCAGTTTATGAAGCAGGCAAAGCATTCGCGGATAATCTTTTAGTCATTAAAATAATTCCCAACGGTCTCCAAATAAGCAGGGTCGGTTTTTCAGTAACCAAAGAAATAGGAAAGGCCGTTGTACGGAACCACACAAAGCGATTGCTAAAGGAAATAGTACGTTTACTGGAAATTAAAACGGGTTGGGATATAGTATTTATTGCACGACGTAAGATAATCGAAGCTGATTTCAATCAGTTATACCGGTCCACAGTCAAGCTGTTACAGCGTGCGGATATATTAATAAGCAATGTTAAAACTGTTCACTCTCAAGTTGATTAAAGGTTACCAGGGTACCATCTCCCGGGTTACGCCTCCTGCTTGCCGCTTTGCCCCTACCTGTTCTCAGTACGGGTACGAGGCTATCGATAAATACGGATTAGTAAAAGGAGGATGGCTGACTTTTACAAGGATTTGCCGCTGTAACCCGTGGACCCCGCGCGGTTACGATCCGGTGCCTTGAACAAAGAATTTCAAATAAATAAATGACCGGGACATTTAATGATTAAGATGAAGAGTTTAATTAAACCCATATTAGTATTAACTGTATTATTGATGACCTTTGTTGTCAGTTGTGCGGATCAAGTCGGTGGCGGTTCATGTTCCGGCACCGCGGCGCAGGGATGGTCTGGGTTCACAGCCTACAAACAGATGTTATGTTTCGGCTCTATGGAAGGGAAGGTTATCGCCTTTGACCCCTCAGCGCGCACAGACAACAAAACGTTCCCTGCTGAAAATGAGTGGTTATACATTATTAAGGCGGCTACTCCGGGCTCAACTTGCGGTGCGATGTGTGCTCCCTCTTCTTCGACATCTTCCATGGGGATCTATAGTACACCGGTTGCAGCAGGTGATCTGGTGTATGTGGGTACGTATACAGGAAAGATCTACGCGCTTAATGCCAACCGGGGTGTGGTCAGATGGGTTTATCCACGAGAGGGATCTGAAACGGTCGGCGCGATCGTCGGGAGCATCATAACTGACGGTCAAACCATATATTTCGGAAGTTCAAACAGCAAGCTTTACGCATTAGACGCACCGACGGGTGATTTAAAATGGGAATACCAGACTTCAAATAAGATATGGACGACTCCTGCAATTAGTGGCGGCGTCATATACGCGGGCAATTACGGGGGTAACGTCTATGCGCTTTCTACGGAAAGCGGCAAATTGTTATGGGAGCTTAAGATACCGTCGGCGGTAGCTTCGCCAATCGAAGTATCCGGTGACGCTGTCTATTTCGGCACTTTTGACCGTAATTTGTATGCACTGGAAAAAATGACGGGTAAGGAAAAATGGAAGTTCGTAGGCGGCAACTGGTTCTGGGCCAAACCGATCGTCAGGGAAGGAACGATCTATGCCGCTTGCCTTGATAAAAATTTATACGCGATAGATGCCGGTACCGGTAATGAGTTGTGGAAGTTCAGCGCGGATAGCCCAATAGTGTCAACGCCGGTGTTATCGGATAAGCATCTATTTGCCATATGCGATAAAGGAATACTCTATAAGCTGGATGCGGCCATGGGTAATATGATCAGTAGCATACCCTTAGGTTATACAGTTAATTCGCCGCTATATGCCGAAGGCGATATAGTTTATGCTTATGCCAGGGATCATAATGTATATGCGGTGGATACCGCAAAAGGTGTTGTATCCTGGACATTCTCCTCAAAAATTAAGTAGGTAAATAGATGATTGATATCTGGAACACAATAATACTTCAGCCCATGTTGAATGGGCTCATTGCCCTGTCCGAGCTCCTGGATAAGGATTTCGGACTTGCCATCATAGTATTGACAATCGCTGTCAGGATTGTACTTTTACCGCTTACATTCAAGCAGACGCAATCCACAAAGGCTATGCAATCGCTGCAGCCAAAGCTCCAGGAGCTCCAAAAGAAATATGCCCGGGACCAGAAGAAATTGCAGCAGGAAATGATGAAGCTGTATAAAGAAGCTGGAATCAACCCACTTGGCTGCATGTGGCCGTTACTTATACAGTTCCCCATCTGGATTGCCCTTTACCAGTCAATCATACAGGCTTTAGCGGCTACGCCTGAGAACCTGCTAAGCCTTGCACAAAATTTATATGCGTGGGATTTGGTTGGCCAGGCTATCCCGTTGAACGAGAACTTCCTGGGACTTAAACTATCCCAACCAGATCCTACGATGATCCTGGCAATACTCGTCGGCGTGACGATGTGGGTACAGCAAAAGATGGTTACGCCACCTGCGACCGATCCAAGACAGCAACAAATGTCCAGCATGACTACGCTTATGATGCCGATGATGTTTGCCTTTTTCACCTTATCGTTCCCCAGCGGACTGGCGCTTTACTGGGTAGTCTCAAATATCATAGGTATTATAATCCAGTACTTTGTCGGCGGAGGCTGGGGATACTTCAAATTCCCCTCTTTAAGGCCGCAAACCCAGGCACCGGCCGGGCAGCAGGACACTAAAGCACTTAAAGGTACTAACAAAAAATAGGGAATAGAATTGAGAGAACTTGAAATAAGCGCAAAGACCGTAGAGGAGGCCACAAGCACAGCACTTGAGCAGCTTGGCGTGTCGAGAGATGACGTTGAGATCATCGTGCTTAAAAAGGGGAAATCCGGTGTCCTGGGCATGGGAGCAGAGGATGCGAGAATCAAAGTAGTCCTGCAAAATGGCAATTATTCGGGAACCCGGGGAGATAACGAAGTAGATGAGATAGCCAGGCAGGTTTTAGGAGATATGCTGCGTACTATGGGAATCATAGCCACCGTGACCGTCAATAAAGCATCTGATACAAGTGAACCGGTGACCCTTAATATTGAAGGAGATGATCTGGGGGTATTGATAGGCCGACGGGGCCAGGCTCTGTCTTCTCTACAATATCTCCTACGGCTAATAGTGTCGGAAAAGATCAAGAAATGGGTTTCCATCAATGTCGACGTTGACTGGTACAAGAAGCGCCATTATGAAGCACTGAAAAAGCTAGCACTTCACCTTGCTGAGCAGGTATCAAAAATGAGACGCTCCATTACTATGGAACCTATGCCGCCTGATGAGCGCCGCATTATCCATATCAGTCTGGCTAACCATCCCGATGTTATGACTCAAAGCACGGGCGATGGGGAAGAACGCCGCGTGGTCATACAAACAAGGAAACGCTAGTCATGTTCAAGCCTGTTAACAGCAGGGTTCATTTTCCCGAAATTGAGCAAAAAATACTGGACTTATGGCGTGCAGAACGTATTTTTGAAAAAAGCATAGAAATAAGAGGCTCCTCCCCAAAGTTTATTCTTTACGAAGGCCCGCCCACAGCGAACGGCAACCCGGGAATCCACCACGTTCTTTCAAGGGTATATAAAGACGTCATCCCCAGATATAAGACCATGAAAGGCTTTTGTGTGCCCCGGAAAGCCGGTTGGGATACACATGGACTACCTGTAGAGCTGGAGGTCGAGAAGATGCTGGGATTTACCGGCAAGGCGCAGATAGAGGATTATGGTGTGGCAAAATTTAATGCGCTGTGCCGCGAAAGCGTCTTTAAATACCTGAAGCAGTGGAAAGCCCTAACCGAGCGGATTGGCTTCTGGTTGGATATGGATCATCCCTATGTTACGCTCGACAATGCGTACATCGAATCCTGCTGGTGGGCCATAAAGCAACTCTGGGATCATGGATTGATCTACCGGGGATACAAGGTTACTCCACACTGCCCGCGATGTGGTACATCATTGAGTTCTCACGAAGTGGCCCTCGGGTATCAGGATGATGCGGTTGATCCATCAGTGTATATTAAATTTAAAATCCACAACCTGCCCTCGAACATAACTGAAGACAGGTCTGCTAAATTCTCATTAAACAAAGCAGTTAAAGATGGCACAGTTTATTTAGTTGCATGGACAACAACTCCATGGACATTGCCGGGCAATACATCTTTAGCACTGGCAGCGGACGCAGATTACGCTGTAATCGAATATAACGGCGAATATTTAATATTTGCCAGGGCATTAGTTGAGTCTGCCGGGCTAGGCTCCAGTCAGATTCTACAATCGTTAAAAGGAAATGAACTGGAAGGTTCGCTATACGAGCCGCTTTTCAACCCACATGCGTTTAACCAGGAGCGAAAACGCGCCAAGCACGGTGTGCAGGGGCAGTTTGAAGTACAGAAGCCAGACAATAAGTTGCTATATCGTGTTATAACGGCAGACTTCGTGTCGATGGAAGAGGGCACGGGTATTGTGCATATTGCGCCTGCTTTCGGCGAGGTCGATTTTCAGGCCGGGCTGGAGAACAATCTCGATTTTGTACAACCGGTTGACCTGGCAGGAAAAATCACCGGCAGTTACCCCTTTGCGGGTAAGTTTGTGAAGGATGCTGATACTGGGATTCTCAACGACCTTGATGCAAGAGGCCTTTTGTTAAAAAGCAGCAAAATAACACATACCTACCCATTTTGCTGGAGGTGCGATGCACCGCTGCTATATTACGCCAAGAAAACCTGGTATATAAGGACGTCCGCAAAGAAAGAGGAGATGATTTCCGGTAATTCCCGCATAAACTGGTATCCGGAACATATAAAAGAAGGCCGTTTCGGAGATTGGTTGAAGAACAATGTTGACTGGGCATTTTCCCGCGAACGGTACTGGGGAACGCCATTGAATATCTGGACATGTAATAAATGTAATCATTATGAATGCCTGGGAAGCCTTACTGAAATCAAGACCAGGAAAGGTTTAAAGGGTTTCAGTGAGAACATGGATCTGCACAGGCCTTACGTTGATGATGTTGAATATGATTGCCCCAAATGTGATGGTCGGATGACGCGGCAGACCGAGGTCATTGACTGCTGGTTTGACTCGGGTTCCATGCCTTTTGCCCAATGGCATTATCCTTTCGAAAACGTGGATAAGTTCAAAGAGAGCTTCCCGGCCGATTACATCTCTGAAGCCGTTGACCAGACCCGCGGGTGGTTTTACAGCCTGCATGCTATTTCCACCCTGATATTCGGTCAGCCCTGTTACAAAAACGTGATTTGCCTTGGCCATATACTCGACGCTCAGGGTGAGAAAATGAGCAAGGCACGGGGGAATGTTATCGATCCCGGGACAGTCCTTGATTCATCAGGCGCTGACGCCCTGCGCTGGTACATGTTTACAGCGTCACCGCCAGGCAATGTGCGACGCCTCTCGGTAGATATGGTGGTCGAAGTAATGCGCAATTTCCTGATGACCCTGTGGAACACGTATTCTTTCTTCGTGATGTATGCCAATATAGATAATTTTGTTCCAGGTAAAAAAGCTGTCACTCCCGTGTCCGAACTGGATAAGTGGTTGATTTCCAGCTTGAATCAACTTATAGCGGACGTTGAAGACCTGCTGGATAATTATGATCCAACTACCGCTGGTAGAAGGATCGAGTCATTTGTGAATGATCTTTCCAACTGGTACGTCAGGCGTAGCAGGCGGCGCTTCTGGAAGAGCCAGAATGACGATGATAAGATCTCTGCCTACAATACCCTGTATCATACGCTGGTGACGCTTTCCAAGCTACTGGCTCCTTTTACACCATTCATTGCCGAGGAAATATATCAAAACCTGGTGCGTTCATTTGATGACAGTTCACCTGAGAGTGTGCACCTGGACAAATTCCCGGTAGCCGACAAGAATTTAATAAATAAAGACATAATTTCTGATACCGAACTGGCGATGAAGATATGCAGTATGGGAAGGGCAGCCAGGGCGAAAAGCGCCGTGAAGGTCAGGCAGCCATTGCCTAGAGTAATCGTGAAGGCAAGGTCATCAAGTGAAAGGGAAGCATTGAGTAAGCTCTCTGTTCAAATCCTCGACGAGTTAAACGTCAAGGACATTGAATTCACAGAGGATGAGCTCAAAGAATATAAAAAGCTGTCTGTAATAGCCGAAGGAGATTACCAGGCCGGCGTGGTTACCGAGATAACCCCT
>CAYLRS010000038.1:0-9479 GCA_964385895.1 uncultured Dehalococcoidales bacterium | reverse complement strand
GTTAGTGATTCAACTGCTTATTTAATTATTCTCAACAATGATTTGAACCTTCAGCCCGCTCCATATAGACTGGATACGGATAGCAGTACTGCATGTCCCCGCCGCCACCATCGGGCATCACCATGCGTCCGGCTTCCCAGAGCTCGCGTGATTTACTGGTCCTGGAAACGTAACGTTCCAGTATTTTCTTACGGATTAAATCCAATTTATCTTACTCGCGGATAAATCTCGGACTTGTTATTAATATTCCTCGACTTTCTTCAATTTATCTTCAATGGCGATACCCCGCCTGCGCAATTGCCACCTGCGGAGGTAGTAGTAAAGCAGGCCCGTGACAACGAGGATGACTAAGGCTAACGCCGGGTACCAGCCGGTTATAGGATCTGCCAGGTAGCCTGAGATGAATCCCCACAGTATCAATATGGCGAATAAGATTGCGCCGCCCAGTGTGAAGAACGGGTGCCAGAAGCCCTTGAGTTTGAAAGTAGACTGAGCATACCGTTCCGGCATTTTGCGTGGCAGGACGAACATGGCAATGCATCCGAACATGGAAAGCAGCATAAAAGCATAGGAGACCGCAGTCGCACAATAGGTGATAAAGTTCTCACCAAACACAACAGCTAATACCAGGCCGAGGACAGAAACAATACCGAGAGTAACTACAGCCCATACAGGGGTGTGGAACCGCTTGCTGATCCTGCCCAGTCCAGCTGGGAGTATCATGTCTTTACCAAGTGCGAGGATGTCTCTGGACAGAAATGCGAGGCTTCCATTTATAGTCGTAGCTGCCGCGAATAGTGCGCCTATTCCCATGACCCAGAGGGCAACCCCGGCCGGCAGGAATTTGCCTGCCGCTGTAACCACAGCCGTGGCTCCCTTTATCTTGCCCAGATCCTGCCAGGGTAACAACCCGGTAAGTGCGTAGGTAATTAAAACGTAGATGACTACTAATAATACCAGCGATATTATCAATATGATGGGAATATTCCGCCGTGGGTTCTTAGTCTCGCCTCCTAACTCCGTTGCGCCGTTAAGACCTGTGTACATTACGTATGCGGGGATGATTGCCGCCAGCACGGCGGTAAAGCCAAGCGGGAAGAGCGGCGTCTGGTTTGCGGGGTTAGCTGCGAATGAACCGCCGATGCCGAAGATTAGCAGGGCAACGATCATCAAGGCTGTCATAATACCCTGTGCCCACAACATCCACTTAATTTCGAATATGTTCAGTACTGTGAAGAATATAATGGTGAGCGCTGCTACCAGCAGCAACATCATATCGCCACCCAGGGGTACAAGTTTGTCAACATACAGGGCAAAGCCGAACGCCATGAGGGGCATGGCGAAGGCAAATATGCCAAGGATAGCCGACCAAACGGCCATAAGGCTTACCGCCGGTGATAGCAAGCGGCTGATGGCCATGTAAGTTGCCCCTGTAATAGGGAAGGCTGCGCCTAACTGTGAGAATACCACCGCTACGAAGATAGCAGGTATGGCTCCTAATGCATAGGCGATCCATAATCCCGGGCCCGTCTGGCCTGCCAGTGGCCCGATCAGGATGAACGCCGATGCGCCGATGACTGCCCCAACAATGAGCAACACTCCATAGAGGACATTGATTTCCCGTTTAAGACTACCCTGTTCCATATCGAACCAGCCCTCCTTTTTTATTTTTATTCAGACTTATTTATTAGCAGGCAATTATTTCTTTTTCGGGTTCTTCTTCATGTGCAGGATTTCCCGTGCCTCTTCCACTGTGGCAACTTCGAAATCCAATTCATGGGCGATTCTTACAGCTTTCTCCACCAGCTGTGCATTGGATTTAGCCAGCTCGCCGTGGCCGATATAAATATTGTCCTCGAGGCCGACGCGCACGCTATCAGCGCCAAGTATCATGGCAAGCGTGATCATGGGGTATTCGTCCTTACCGATGCCCAGCGCCTGCCACTTGGAGTTGGGGAACATCTTCTTGCCTTCTTCGGCGATATACATCAGTTGCTTGGGTGTGGCCGGTTGGCCGCCGGCTATGCCCAGCGGGTAATCAAGGTGGAAGACCATGTTTCTGTCGAAAAGGCCTTCCTCGCATAGCCTCATCGTATTGTGCAGGTGGCTGACATCCCAGATTTCCAGTTCCAGACCCCAGCCCTTGTCCAGTGTGCCCTTGATGGCCTTTCTCTGGAACGGGGGTGTATTCCTGAAAGTGGAGAAACCATACTGGCCGAGCGAGAAATCAAATGTGCCCATGTTTACCGTGAGCATATCGGGCTCCGGCTTGATGTCCAGCAGGGCCAGTTTCTGTTCGTCGGTGGGCTCGATTATCTGGAAGGTCTTGAAGTCCAGCCAGACGCCGATGCCACCGCCTGCCTCGATAACGATGTCGCATTTATCGCGGATACGCTGGACTATGTCGCCCCACACTTTAATATCGGGGGTGGGCAGCATGGTTTTTGTATCCCTGGCGTGTATATGCACCAGTGAAGCGCCCGCATTGTATGACCGGTAAGTTTCCTCCGCTACCTGCTCTGGAGTGATGGGAAGATAAGGTGTCCTCTTGCCCATATCGGGCAGGTTGGGCGTGTCTGTGTGCAGTGTGTTAGACCCGATGGGGCATACCTGTATGATGAGTTTCTTCGCCATTTAATATAAATCCTCCTTCTAATTTAAAGTCTATTTTATATACGCTATGATTTTTTCAAATGCCTTGAGGTTATCGAAGCCAGGTGCCTTTTCACCTCCCTCGATTTGCTTGATTATCTGAGTTACCAGTTCATTGGCAGGAGTCTTCATACCTATCTCCCGGCCCTTTTTTACGACATAACCGTTCACGAAATCCACCTCGGTCTTACGGCCTTTTTCGATATCCTGCCACATGGAGGGCTTGGTGGCGCGGTGGTTGGCAAACCCTATCTCCATCAGCTTGGACGCATTGTCGAAATCGGCTCTGTTGTGTACCAGGACAATGGACGGAGATATGCCCATCAGGTCGGCAAAATTGATCCCCAATGCCTTGCCCACCTCGTATGTCTCGGTTATCACGGCCAGGGCGACCTTCCTGGCAAGTTCGTTGTCGATCACACCACCATAAGTCAAGCCGGCTACAGTGCCAACCCCGGTCAACGAGACCGTGATCAGGAGCTTCGTCCACCTGTCGCCGATGATGTTATCCGACACCTCGGTAGGGAAAGCTTTGGAAAGCAATGCCGCTGTATCCTCTACGATCTTGCTCTTCCCGGTGGGCCACTGACCTATAATGAAACCACCTTCGGTGGTCTGGATCAACTGCCCCGGGCCCTTGTTGGTGCCTCCCCAGGTGATGCTGCATGCGATGGTCCGGGCCGCGCCGACAATCCGGGCGATAGTTTCTTCATTTATGCCGTTCTGCATGGATACCACGGGAGCCGACCTTGATACCGAAGTCAGTATAGACGTAAGGGCTTTCTCCGTGTGCAGTCCCTTGACGGCCAGGAGGACTATATCCGCCCAACCTGCAAAATCTCTAATGGTGAACTCCTGCGGCAGCATAGCCTTCACCGGGATGGTGAGCTCCCTGAAGCCTGTGATTTCCAGCCCCTTTATCATACCCTGAACATGTTCGCCATCTGCATCCAGCACAACGACATTCTCCCCTTTCTGGGTCAACGCGGCTGCCGTTATGCCGCCGATGGCCCCGCCACCCACCACCAGGATATTTTTATAAGCCATAATTGGATTTAGCCTCCTTGCTATTTGGCGCTACCGGCTTTTAATACGTTTAATAACCTGCCATTTATTTGCTGCATGACTTCGTCAGCTGATTTCCCGTTGTAATCGTAAAATCCCTTGCTGGTTTTCATTCCGTAGTTGCTTGTTTCAATAAGCTTTTTCACGCTTGCTATCCTCGGGTCATTGTGCGCATTGGAGTCAAATGATGTTACTGCCTGCCAGATGACATCCAGGCCGATGAGGTCCATCGTTTTAAAAGGCCCCATTACGGAGTACCGCGGCCCGAGCGCTTCTGTGAATGCCCGGTCGATATCCTCCATGGAAGCTATGCCCATAGACAGGAAATTAAGCGCAGCGGCCATGATCGCCATATTACACGAGTTAATAAGATAGCCTGGTATGAACTTATTACAGACCAGCGGGCGTTTACCTGCCTTCTTCAACAGTTTGAGTGTTACCCTGAGAGTTTGCTCCGAAGTTTTAGAGCCACGCGCAACCTCGACAAGGGGGATGACCTGCGGCGGGTTAATGAAATGAGTGAGGATTACTTTGTCGGGCTTTATTGATCCTTCAGCTATCTCATCAATGGATAAAGTGGATGAGTTGCTGGCAAGGATTGCATTGGGGGGTGAAAGCTCCCCGAGCTGTTTGAACAGTTTCCTTTTCAGGTGCAGATCTTCGACAATGGCTTCTACTACGAAATCTGCATCTCTGACTGCCGAGGCGAGATCAGGCGCTACCTTGATTCTGGAGAGTATTTTAGCTGCCACTTCTCTGGTGCACAGACCCCTGGTTAAAAACGTGTCCATGCTTGCTTTAATTTTCTTGTTTACACGCTTGAGTGCAGACTGGTCAACGTCATTGATAACTGCAATGTGGCCAGACTGTGCAAAGACCTGGGCAATCCCGGGGCCCATAGTACCAGCACCGATGACAGCAATCTTACGTATAGCTTGCGGCTTCATGCCAATTATTAGTATCTCCTGCCCGGGTTTTGTACAAACCACTACATTGGCATTAGATACCCACTAGACCTTGTGTTTAAAGCTGGGGTTTCTTTACAAGCCCCCTCCCCTTTCTCACGTAATAGAGAACAAGTCCGATGACAATGGCTATGGCAAAGAGCCATACAGCCCATTGATTGTTGCTCTTGAACATAATGAAGATCAGGAGCAGCATGAATAGGATATTTAGTATGGCCGCAGAAAGCGCAGTTACACGTAAAAGCGTGGGACTGAACTTGTACCTGGAATTAGCGAAGATCTCCGGATGCTTTTTGGGCAGGTTATAAGCAAATAGAAGCACCATGGATACCATGAAGAGCAGGCCGAAGTTCAGCATAGCTCCGAGAACGGTGAAATCGGTGACAAAGAGGAGAATGATAACGCATAAAACGTAGGGCAGGGTTAATCCCCAGTGGGGAGTACCGTATTTTTTACTTATGTGAGTGAAGAAGTGCGGGAAGAAGCCATCCTCGGCAAATTTCATGGCATAACGGCCGGAGATTGTAAGAACTGCGTGCACTGTGGTAACACACGCCATAATCCCGCCGATAAGGAAGAATCCGTAGAGGACTCCGGGAAGGAAAGCCTGTGCCGGCGTGCTGAGATCACCTTTGGCAAAGGTTTTCACATCGATAACACCCACGGCCACTATTTCGATGAAGATGTAAAGTACCAGGACAATGAAAATACTGATAATCAATGCTCTGGGGATTGTTCTGTGTGCTTCTTTTACCTCATCGCCGAGCTCGATGCCAAAGAGACCTCCGGCGAGCAGTGTATAAGCAAGCGCAGCTGCCGCGATACAGCCCACAATTTGACCTAACAAAGGTGGCATATTGGGATTGGCCAGGTTTCCTGTGAAAAGAGGAGTGAAATTGGCGAAATTAACGTGGGGTAGTCCGAAGATAATGAAGACGAGAAGTGTCAGGATGAGAATAGCAGTCAATATAAATTCTATATACCCCGATGGCTTGATGCCCACTATGTTGATGATATAAAAAATGGTAACTGTAATGATGGCCACTACCTGTGACCAGGTTATGGGCAGGCCAAGTGCCATAGTAGCTGGCGGCACCCCCATCAATTTCATAAAAAAGTCTCCATTTGTGAGAGCAAATAACGGGAGGCCGCCGAGCGGCATGGCGACCAGGAGCACCATCACCCCTGCCACGGCAAGAGGGTAAGCAAAATTCTTGGCATACTGATAGCTTGCCGCAGTTCTGGGCACTGAAGATGTCAGGATCATATAAGGTATGAGGGCCAGTAATACCGGTAGAGCAGAAATTAGCTGGGCTATAAACAGGGAGGGACCTGTTTGGCCAGCCGCCTTTGATGTCAGCGAGAAGAGGGAGCCACCTACATTCAAGCCTATCATCAGGAAAATGAGGACAAGTAAGCCAAGCTCTTTTCTTAAAGTACCTTGGGCTGCCTGCGGTTCGGGGTTGTTCATGGTATGCTACTCCTCCTTCTATTTTAATCGCCAAACCTGATGTTATTGCAAGGGGATGTTAGCGTATTATACATTTTGTGCCACTACTGTCAACCGCCTGAAAATTAATGTTAAGAAAAGGATCCGGCACCGTTACTTATACATTTGAAAAGCAGCCTCGAAGGCCGGAAGGCACTTCTGGATATCTTTTTCAGTGTGTACTCCCGACATGTAAACGTGCCCCGGAAGCACTATAACGCCGGGGTTGCTCAGGAGAAGTCCCAGTCTTATCATAAGGTCGAACTCAAATACATCCAGCACGCTGCTCATATCGAACTGACCGGTCAGGCCGAAGTGCACCACGGTATAGGTGGTATGCGCTGCAACATTCATTTTGAGGCTGCCGGCTATTTCATTGATGCCTTTTGCCAGCTGCGCTGCCCTGGCGCGGGCATTTTCAATGTAATTGCCTTTCTCAAGCTCCTCTATGAAAGCTATGCCTGCTGCCATAGCCAGCGGGTGAGCGCAGAACGAGCCCATGGGGAAGAGGGGCCCGAAGTGCTCGGCCCTGGGGTCAAGCGCCCCGACCACCGACATCACATCTTCCCTGCCTCCTACGGCGCCGATCGGGATACCTCCGCCGGCAGGTTTGCCCAAACATGTGAGATCAGGTGTAATTCCCAGGATCTCCTGTGCGCCGCCGATGGCAACCCTGAAACCGGTAGCAACTTCATCGAAAACCAATAAAACATTGTATTTCGTCGTCAGCTCCCTGAGCTCTTTATGAAAGCCCTCTTTTATTGGATAAGCGCCTGTTGAAGCGCCAAGCGGTTCCATGACCACGGCCGCTACCTGGTCCTTGTTATCCTGCAGGGCCTTTTCCACTGCGCCGATATTGTTAGCCGGCAGGTTGATTAAATTGTCCCAGTGGTTGTCGGGGATGCCCTTGGTGAAGAGAGTGCCGGACCCTGCGGCCAGCGCATCATAGGACAGGACGCTGTTCCAGCCATGATGGTGACCGGCGAATTTGATTATCTTGGTTTTACCAGTAAATGCCCTGGCGATCTGGCACACCAGTTCGGTGGCCTCGTTGCCTGAGTTTACGATCTTTATTTTTTTAATTGAAGGGTAATGCTGCATGACCTTCATGGCCCACTTGGTGACCAGCTCTTCGCACATCCCGAGATGAAAGCCGTATCTGTCCAGCGCTTTATCTAGAGCCTTGCGGATCTTGGGAGCCCTGTGGCCGATAAAAGAGATGCCCTGGTCGATGAACAGGTCAATATATTCATTGCCGTCGACGTCGTACAGTCTGGACCCCTCGGCCTTATCAACAAAAATGGGATACGGCCTGTGCCAGATCATGTAAGCCGGAGCGCCCATGGGGACTATATATTTTCTAGACTCCTGGTTCAATTTCTTGGATTTTGGCGTTTTCTTCTCGTAGGCAGCGACAACGGCCTGGTACTTCTCTTCGCTTAACTTGGGTATGCTCATTTTAGCCTCCCTCCAACAGAGTTACTTCGGGTTGTTCGGTCGGATAATTGGTGGTACAACGTATTGTAAATCATCAGTTAATTAATCACAATATCAGATATAGTAATCAGCCGTTTCAAACACTGCATTGAATTGAGTTGTATATGCGTGTGTCGCTGCGTTATACTTGCCTTGTCTAATCGGGCGTAGGATTACGTGGTAGCTGATAGTAGCGGAGCTGTTTAATGCAGAAACACAGTAAGTCAAATCGTGCTAAATCCATGAGTAAGCCAGCCAGCGAACGATGGCTGACGGAATTACTCAGGAAGGTTAAATCGGGTGATATGTCATTGAGTGAAGCGGTCGGGGAGTTAAGCGTACTCCCGTACGAAGATATGCTGCATGCTAAGCTTGACCACCACCGCAGCCTGCGCACCGGGTTTCCGGAGGTCATATTCGGGCAGGGCAAGACCACGAGCCAACTGGTGAACATAGCTGAGCGCATGGCGGCCCGGTCGGCGAAATTATTAATCACACGGGTCAGCAAGGATGCCTATAAAGCGGTGAGGTCGAAGTTGGCGGATGCCATTTATAATACCGATGCCGGAGCAATAATCGTCAACCGCGCAAAAGAAAAAGTGGCCCGTCCCGGTATAACTATCGTCACCGGCGGTACTGCAGACATCCCGGTTGCTGAGGAAGCGGCTGTTACTGCGGAGTTGATGGGCAATGAGGTTGAACGCATTTTCGATGTCGGCGTAGCCGGTATTCACCGTTTATTTGATCATTTGCAGCAGATACGAAGCGCCAGGGTGATCATTGCCGTTGCCGGCATGGACGGGGTGCTCCCTGCTGTCGTGGGCGGGCTAGTAACCTGCCCTGTTATAGCTGTGCCTACCAGTATCGGCTATGGGGCGAGCTTCAAGGGGATTGCGCCGCTATTGACCATGCTCAACAGTTGCGCACCCGGCGTAGCCGTGGTCAATATAGATGGTGGGTTCAATGCCGGTTACCTGGCTGGACTGATTAATCAATGCTGACTAACGCAATCAATTTAGAAAGCAGCACCGCAGAAAAGCTGAGCCATCTGCGGAACATCCTTCATGAGATGGAGTCGGTAATTATCGCCTTTTCCGGCGGTGTGGACAGCACGTTCCTGGCGGCGATGGCTAATGAAATCCTTGGAAACCAGGCATTAATCCTGACAGCTAAATCAGCCGTCGTTCCTCCCGAAGAGCTTGCCGAGGCCAGGGGCATCGCCAGGAACCTGGAGTTGCATTATGTGGAAATCGAATTTAGCCCGCTTGATAACCCGGATTTTGTGATCAACAGCAAGGATCGGTGCTATCACTGCAAGCTGGAATTGCTCAAAACGCTCAAAGCGATGGCTTCTTCCGGGGAGATTAAGTACGTTTGCGAAGGCTCCAACTACGACGATATGAGTGATTACCGGCCCGGTCTCTTGGCTGTTACCGAGGCAGGTGTACGCAGTCCACTGGCAGAATCATACCTGACGAAAAAGGAGATCAGGAAACTATCGAAGGAAAAGGGTCTACCCAACTGGAACAAGCCGGCCATACCCTGTCTGGCGACGAGGATCCCTTATTTAACGCCTGTTACTCCGGATATCATAGAAAAAATTGCCACCGGGGAGGCCTACCTGCAAAGTCTCGGAATTAGTCAGGTCAGGCTGAGGCACCATCATGACATCGCCAGGATCGAGGTCGATGGGCCGGGATTCGCATTACTATTGAAGAGTAGCAAGCGCAAAGAGATCGTTAACGCAATAAAAAAACTGGGTTATAAATACGTTACCATCGACCTTGCCGGCTATCGGGCCGGGAGCATGAATGAATAGCCTGGATTTATCT
>CAYLRS010000037.1:0-9528 GCA_964385895.1 uncultured Dehalococcoidales bacterium | reverse complement strand
TGTGTGGGTGATCACCAAGCCGTCCCATGGCCTGGGCTTCGCGTTTGATGCGGGCCCTGGCCGTGTCATCCAGTTTCTCAGTCTTGAGCAGGGCAAAGGCCACGTCCCGGTCGAGCAGAGTGTCGTGGGCAAGGTAGACCTTCTTCTTGCCCCCCTCGCCAAGGAACTTCTTGACCTGATAGCGGCCGCCGACAAAGGAGGTAGGCACAGGTGATGGCGGGGCTTGTTTTTCGGAAGTTGGCTCGGCCAGGCTGTGGGCGCACTGCTCACAGAACTTGCTGCCCATCGGATTAGTGTGCCCACATTCAGGGCACAAACGCTCCACCTCAAGTGGCCGGGCACACTCTACGCAGAACCCTGCTCCTTCCCGATTCTCGTGTTCACACCTCGGACACTTCATCATGCATCACCCTTCCCGCAAGTCACAGTCTATGACCGTCAGCCAGTAATGTCAAACCGTGCCGGATTGCACTTTATGAGGTATTGTAGAATAATTGACTATCGATCAAAATAAGTGTTTCGCACATCCCTCATCTCCTACTTACGTATACAAAATATAAGGAATTCGATACTTTGACAACAGATATATTTTTTGAGAATATTAGCGTTTGGTAGCCAGCGATTATATTAAAGGGAGGAAATCAACACGTGAAAACCAGAATCACAGAAGCATTTGGAATCAAGCATCCCATCCTGCTTTCCGGAATGGCATACGTAAGCCTGCCAAAGCTTGTCGCAGCGGTCTCAAACGCCGGTGGACTGGGAATATTTAATAGTGTCGCCAATACACCGAACCAGATTAAAGGCATTATCCAGGAAATAAAATCGTTGACAGACAAACCATTTGCTATAAACGTTACCCTCATCTTCCCCAACGGCAAGGAGAATTGTGAGATGGCGCTTGCAGAGAAAGCTCCGATAATCAACTTCGCCCTGGGCAAAGGTGATTGGATTATCAAGGCAGCCCACGAATATGGCGGCAAAGTCATTTCCACCGTGGCCACCGAGCGCCACGCCATAAGGGCTTCAGAACAGGGCGCAGACGCACTCATAGTAACCGGACATGAGGCCGCGGCCCACGGGGGAGATGTAGGTGGCTTGGTGCTGGTTCCGCAGATAGCCAGCAAGGTCAAGACCCCCATCATTTCGGCCGGCGGACACTGCGATGGCAGGAGCCTGGCTGCCGCGCTGGCTATGGGAGCAGACGCAGTAGCTATGGGCACGCGCTTTCTGTTGACCCAGGAATGCGATGTGCATCCCAATATCAAACAGACAGCTTTGAAAACAAGCATGGAAGATACCCTCTATTCGGCCGGTATAGATGGCCTTCCCGGCCGCTGGTACAAGAACAAGCGGGCCGTGGAAATGTCATCGGGACGAACTTCCTACATCGCGGCTTTTAAAGCCGGGTTGGCGCTTAGAAAACAGGTGGACATCCCCATATGGAAATTGTTTGTTGGCAGCCTCCAGAAGAGAGGTGTTACCGAACTCGCCCAGCAGGCGATCGGTATTGAAGCGCTTGGCAAGATATTGAATGACGGTGACCTCGAGACCGGGGTGGTTCCATTCGGACAGGTCGTCGGCCGCATCCGTGATTTGCCAACCTGCAAAGAAGTAATGGAGCGGATGGTGGCCGAAGCCGAAGACATAATTAAATCGTTACAAACTAAAGTGGGCTAATATTTTAACTTGAAATAATATATCTCGTTGAAGATTATTATGGGGCACTGTGATGACGATGGGACTGGATAGCAGGAGCTTTGAGAGATACTCCACCAGCGTCGCGCTGAAGGATGGTTCCAGCTTACATCTGCGGCCTATTCAAATGTCCGATGAAGAAAAACTGCTGGCTCTCTTCAACCGTTTAAGCAAGCATACTATCTACCTGCGTTTCCACCACGTCCTTAACCACATGTCCAGGGAAGAGGCGCGTAGATTTTGCACAGTGGATTATTACAACACATTTGCGCTTGTCGGCACGCTTGGTGAAGATGTGGACGAACGAATTATCGCAGTCGGGCGTTATGCGAAACAACCGGGAGCTGAGCGGGCGCAAATTGCCTTTGAGGTAGAGGATAAATACCAGGGTTTGGGCATAGGTTCACACCTTCTCGATCAGCTTGCCTACATAGCCAGGGAAAAAGGCATTATATCGTTTGAAGCCGAAGTGCTGGCTGAAAACCAGGATATGATGAATGTGCTGATAAACAGCGGTTTCACCCTGCACAGGCAGATGCAGGGAACAACGTATGTAGGCATCATGGATCTGTCTCCAACAGCAATTGTCGAGCAAAAAACTGTGGAACGGGAAAAGTTCGCTTCTATAGCTTCGCTCAGGGCGTTTCTCAATCCCAAATCAGTGGCAGTGATCGGGGCTTCAAGACGGCCCAATACTATCGGGAATTTTGTGTTCCGTAACTTGATCCAGCAGGATTTTAAGGGCGTCGTCTATCCGGTAAATCCGAACGCTGAAGTTATCGCGGCCATCAAAGCTTACCCTTCCGTCCTGGATATTCCCGGGGATATTGACCTGGCCACCATTATAGTGCCAGCTGAGAAAGTCCAGCAGATCGTGGAGGAGTGCGCCCACAAAGGAGCGAAAGGCGTCGTGGTGTTCTCCTCCGGTTTCTCCGATACAGGTGATCCTGAAGACATGGAAAGACAGGACAAGCTTCTTAAGACCATCCGCAGCTACGGGATGCGCATGCTCGGACCAAATTGCATGGGCATGGTCAATACAAATCCCGATATTAATTTGAATGCCACGTTCTCCCCGGTTTTTCCACCTCATGGCAATATAGCATTTGCCACGCAAAGCGGTGTGCTGGGGTCGGCCATACTGATGTACGCCAACAGCCTGAATATCGGCCTCTCTACATTTGTAAGTATAGGCAACAGGGCAGACATATCGAGCAACGAGTTACTGCAGTATTGGGAAGATGACCCTGACACTGATGTAGTCTTGCTTTACCTTGAGTCATTCGGCAACCCCCGGAAATTCACCAGAATAGCACGCAGTATTACCTCTAAAAAACCTGTAGTTGCTGTCACCAGCGGCAGGACATCGCATCAGATCAGGGCTATCACTTCTCAGACCGCTGCCATGGCAACCGACGAGGCAGCTACGGAAGCCCTTTTCAAGCAAGCCGGCATACTGAGGGTTGACACACTGGAAGACCTTTTTGATACCGGCAGCCTGCTGGCTAATCAACCTTTGCCGTCAGGTAAAAACATGGCAATAATCTCCAACGCCGGCGGACCAGCTTTACTGACGGCGGAAGCCTGCCGTGCCAGGGGATTGGTAGTGCCGGCACTCGCTGAAGAGACAGTGCGGCAGCTTAAATCAATCCTTCCAACCAGAGCTAATCTGTCAAATCCCATCGATACATCGCCGGAGTTTTCAATTGAACAGTACCGGGACGCTCTAAAGTTGTTGCTGGAAGATGACAACATTGATATCGTTGTTGCAATTTTTATCCCGCCAATATTGAGGCTCACCGAGGAATTCGCAGCTATTATCAAAGAGGTAGCGCCCGGCTTCCGCCAGAAAGGCAAGCCCTTAATAACTTCATTCCTGGGCCTGAGAGGTCCCAGGATAGAACTGGGTTCTAAAGAAAAAGGGTACGTTCCCTCATTTGCTTTCCCCGAGTCTACCGCAGGGGCGCTCTCCAGGGCATTGGAATTCAGCCAGCGCCTCAAGAAACCTGTCGGTAAAATCCCGGAATTCGCAGATATAAATAAAGAGAAGGCCGCAGGTATTATTAAGTCCGCGCTTGAAAAATCAGGCAGACCCCAGGTATGGCTCGATGCCGAGTCCATCCTGGGATTGCTGGATTGTTACGGTATCAAATTTGTCACTCTTAAGCTGGCTAAGACGCCCGTCGAAGCCGCTGCCTCGGCAGAAGAGATCGGCTGCCCCGTAGCAGTTAAAATCCTCACAACAACGATCGCACAGAAGACAGATGTAGAAGGAGTTATACTGGATTGCAGGGCTGGAGATGAGGTCGAGAAGGCGTTCATTCGTATCGCGGAAAATATGGAAAGAATCGGCAAAAGAAACGAGATGGATGGCGTTATTGTCCAGGAAATGGTGCAGGGCGGTGTAGAGGTAATCGTCGGCGTCACACAGCATCCGTCCTTTGGCCCGTTGATAATGTTCGGCCTGGGCGGGGTTTACGTCGAATTGTTCAAAGACGTAACGTTCAGTATACATCCGTTAACAGACATTGATGCACACGAAATGGTAAGATCCGTTAAAGCGTATCAGTTGCTCGAAGGCTGGCGGGGGTCCAAACGCGCGGATATAGAATCCATCGAGGAACTGATCTTGAGGATTTCCGCTATGGTGGAAGATAATCCACAGATACTGGAGATGGATCTAAACCCGGTAAAGGTGTTGCCTGAAGGCGATGCCTACCTTGTTGTTGACGGACGCATCCTGGTCTGCACCGAAAATGCATAAACTAATAGCCTACTGCAGAGCAGCATCAGTACGTAGACACGCCCATCTCTTCCATTTTACCGGTGACCATGAAAACCACGCGCTCGCAGATATTGGTCACCCGATCTCCCGTCCTCTCCAGGTTGTGCGCCACCCATAACAGCCTTGTGGCACGGGTGACAGTCCGGGGGTCTTCCATCATAAATACCAGTAACTCTCTAAAAACCTGGTTATAGAGATTATCGACCTCGTCGTCTTCAGGTACTATTTTTCTCGCAGCATCTGCATCATGGTTGATAAATGCGTCAAGGCTTCTATGAAGCATGTCTATCGTCTTTTCAGTCATCCTGGGAAGATCAATTAATGGTTTCAGCGGTGGCTCATCGCCAATCATTATGGCTATCTTCGCATTACCTGCTGCGTGATCGGCTATCCTTTCAAGGTCGGTGATAACTGACAAAGTAGCCACTATAATCCTTAGATCACTGGCCATTGGCGCCTGGCAAACCATCAGTTGTATCGCCTTTTCTTCTATCTCAAACCGCTTTTTATCGATATTATTATCATCAGTTACCACCTGCTTCGCTAATTCAAGATCGCGTTGCTTTAATGCCTGCATTGCACGGTCCAGTGCTTTTTCCACCATACTACCCATTATAAGTACGTCATCTTGTAGTTCTCTTAGATTTTTATGAAAAGTTTCCCTTGGCATAATCGCAACCTCCTTTAGCCAAAACGACCCGTTATGTAATCCTCTGTACGCCTGTCCTTTGGCCGGCTGAACACCTCTCTGGTGGGCGCATATTCTATGAGAATCCCGGCCCGGTCTCTATCCATCATCAGGAAGGCAGACATGTCCGACACACGCGCTGCCTGCTGCATGTTGTGCGTTACGATAATAATTGTATATTCCTCAGAAAGATCCCTCATCAGCTCCTCTATCTTCAATGTGGCGATGGGATCCAGGGCGCTGCAGGGTTCGTCCATCAATATAACTTCAGGTTCGACCGCCAGCACACGGGCGATGCATAGCCGCTGCTGTTGTCCGCCGGAAAGAGCTAACCCGGACTGCCCCAGCTTGTCCTTGACTTCATCCCATAGCGCCGCCTGGCGGAGGCTCCTCTCCACGATATCCTCAAGCTGGCTGCGGTTGCTGACGCCATGACGCCGAGGGCCAAAAGCTACATTTTCCATGACGGACATGGGGAAGGGATTGGGCTTCTGGAATACCATGCCAACCCTTTTCCTCAGTTCCACCACATTGACTGATTTCTCATAGATAGAAACACCGTCAATTTCCACTCTTCCTTCCACCCTGGCACAGGGGATTAGCTCGTTCATCCTGTTGAACAACCGCAGGAATGATGATTTGCCACAGCCCGAAGGACCTATCACAGCAGTGATAGCACGTTCAGGTATCCCCAGAGAGACAGCCCTCAATGCCTGGAATGTTCCGTAGTAGAGGTTTACCCTTTCCGCCATTAGCTTAATATCGTTCATATGAGTTATCTTGTTGTTTTGCAGCGTGTAGTTAGTAGTCATCTATATACCCCGTTGGCGACTTCGCAACCTTATCACTGTGGCAAGGATGTTGAATGATAAAACTACACATAGCAGTACCAGGGCCACGCCCCAGATGGTGACTTTGGGCATACCCGGGATATGTGCCGATACGGTATAGAGGTGATAGGGCAAAGCCATAAATTGATCGAATGGTGAGGTTGGCAATCTCGGCAAAAAGAAAGCGGCACCTACGACGAGTATTGGAGCCGTTTCTCCGGCAGCACGGCTCAGGGCTAAGATAGCCCCGGTGATGATACCTGGCATTGCCTGCGGCAAGACCACGTATCGTATAGTTTGCCATTTGCTCACGCCTATTGCCAGGCTGCCTTCCCTGTATTCTCCGGGTACCGCCAGTATCGCTTCTCTTGACGTGGTAATAATCATTGCCAGAGCCTGACAGGCCAGGGTCAGGCTGGCAGCAAGCAATGACATGCCGAATTTGAATGCAAGTACAAAGAGGCCCAGTCCGAAAAGCCCGAAGACTATGCTGGGAACCCCCGCGAGGTTGATGATGGCGAGGTTGATGAGCCTGGTTAACCAGTTATCACCGGCGTATTCGCTGAGGTATATCCCGGCGAGTACGCCAATAGGCAACGCAAAGATGAGGGTCCCCAGCATAAGGTAGAAGGTACCCAGGATTGCCGGCAATATACCACCCGCTTTGCCGGCCTGTGATGGCGGCTGCGTTAGGAATTCCCAGTTTATGGCTCCGGCACCGCTGACTATCATATAGACGATGATGCACAGGATAGGTATTACCACTATGGCGGTGGCTGCTATAAGTGCCCCGTAGGCATATCTTTGAGAAGTTTGTCTTGCAGCAATATTGCTCATTTTACATTCCGGCGAACTTGCGTTTCTGCCGCTCGAGCACTCTGTCTGCGAACAGGTTGACGATGAGCGTTATAATAAATAGGACCAGGCCGATGGCAAAGAGAGCCTGGTACTGCAATCCACCGCGGACGGCATTGCCGATGCCCGAAGCGATAGCCGCCGTCATGGGCATCATCGGGTCTGCAGGAGAATGTGGTACACCCAGCGCACCACCAGCAACCATCAGGACAGTCATGGTCTCGCCTATGGCGCGTCCCACACCGAGCATAATGGCAGCAGCAATCCCTGAAAGCGCCGCCGGTATTGAGACGTGCCTGATCGTCTCCCACCTAGTGGCGCCCAAAGCGAGCGAGGCTTGTCTGAACTCGTCGGGAACAGCCCTCAGCGCATCCTCCGAGACACTTACTATTACGGGCAGGCTCATGAGTGCCAGCATGATGCCGGCCGTGAGGCCGCATAGACCCGTATTCAAATTGAATATGCTCTGAATTGCAGGGGAAAGGATTAAGAGCCCGATCAGCCCCATAACTACCGAAGGAAACCCGGCAAGTACTTCAATAATTGGTTTCAGTGTTTACCGAACTTTTACCGGCGCTATCTCAGCAAGGTATGCTGCACAGGCCACACCTATAGGTACAGCGATGGCCGTGGCCAGAACTGTGACCATGAGCGTGGCCACAAAGAATGGCAAAGTGCCGAAGCTTGGCGGATCGGAGACGGGATACCATTTGGCGCCGAAGAAGAATTCCCACGGCGAAGTATTAACGAAGATAGGCAGGCCTTCTTTGAGCAACAGAATAAATACGCCCAGCAGGACAACGATAGCCAGCACGCCGGCTATTACTATTCCACCCTCGATGAATTTCTCACCAGGCCGCAACCGCCCCTGCAGGCTTTTTACAGGAGCTTTTTCGGTGGTAACATCAGGAAATATATGCTGCGACACGAATATAAACTTAATTCTACAAGGGGCTTTCTTCTGCGAAAGCCCCTTGTCATCATACTCCCTATAATTTTACTACTTTTGCAGCGGCACGTAACCCATTTCGGTTACTCGTTTCTGACCTTCGGGCGACAGGCAATAATCTATAAAAGCTTTGATGGTGCCGGTGGGTGTTCCATTGGTGTAGAACAGCAGCGGCCGGGAGGTAGGATAAGTTCCGTCCAGGGCAGTTTTCACGCTGGGTAGAACGGCGGGGTCGCCGGCTGTTTTCTTGATACCCAGAGGCTTCACTTTATCATTGACGTAGCCCAGTCCCGGATAGAAGATTGCATTGGGATTCTTGGCTGTCTCCGATACTCCCTCTTCAGTCGAGGGCAACATCAGCACCCTGGGGCCGTACTCGAGTTTTTTATCCGCAGTAGGTAACCCCAGCATCTGCACCACATGTTCCTTAAAAAACACATGGGTTCCCGAGTTCATATCTCGTGAAATGACCACGATGGAAGCATCTTTACCACCGACCTCACTCCAGTTGACTATCTTACCTGTAAATATGGCTGAAAGCTGACCAATGGTTAACTCAAATACCGTATTCGATGGATTAACTATTACGGACAGCGCATCGGTCGCTACCTTGATTTCATAAGGATTAACGCCCTTCGCTTTAGCCTGCTCCACCTCTTTTGGTGTTATCGTCCGCGAAGACTGGCAAATGTCAGTAGTGCCGTCGATCAAAGACGCTATGCCCACTCCGGAACCCGGGCCGCTCACGGCTATGCTGACCTGTGGATGGATTTTCATGAAGTCCTCCGCCCATACCGTAGACAGGGGAGTAACCGTATTGGAGCCGATGATCTTGATTGAGCCTGATAACTGGTCTTTGTCTCCAGTCTCTGCCTTGTTCGAGCAGCCGATTAGAGTGAATGCGGCGACGAGCGTTATCATGGCTATCGGGAGTAACCGCTTTAATTTGTCAGTCATTTTCTGCCTCCCTGGAAAAGTATAGCAGGAGGAGTTTAATTTGAGGTTAAGACCTTGTTAAGGTTTGGTTAAGTTTGTGGTTTTGCTGTCTGAAGAGGCAGGCTGAAAGTGAAGCTAGTGCCTTGTCCCTCCCGGCTGTTTGCCCGGATGCTTCCACCATGTGCCTGGACTGTGTGCTTGGCAATGGCCAACCCCAACCCGGTGCCACCTCCGGAACGCGCCTTATCTACCTTATAGAAGCGTTCGAATACATGGGGCAAATCCTCCTTTGAGATACCTACACCGGTGTCGGTTACACAAACGATCAGAGAACCTTTCCGGAGTTCGGTCGAAATTGTTGCTTTACCACCTGCGGGAGTAAACTTGATGGCATTGTGCACAAGGTTAACTATCACCTGCTGAATTCGCTCTCTATCAACCTGTGTCATGGGTGGCTCGGGCAAAAGCTTTGTAAGCAGCACTATGCCCCGTCTTTCTGCCTGCGGCATTAGCCGGGTTACCACCTCTTCAACAAGCTGGTTAATATCGGTGGGTTGCAGCTTTAGCTTAGCCTGTCCGGTCTCGATGCGTGATAGCTCGGCCAGTTCCTCTACCATCTGCGTCATTTTATCTACCTCAGAATCGATGCGGGCCAGAAAATCGCTGGCAAGCTTTTTATCGTTAACGGCACTGTCTTGCACCGTTTCCACCATTGCCTTAATGGCGGAAAGGGGCGTCCTTAGCTCATGGGAAACGTTACCCACCAAATCCCGCCGCATCGTCTGCA
>CAYLRS010000036.1:0-9540 GCA_964385895.1 uncultured Dehalococcoidales bacterium | reverse complement strand
ATGAATATATCTTCCGCGGCATAGCAGCAGGCGCACGGGCATATCTCCTTAAGGATGCACCGCGTGCAGAACTATTTAGTGCAATCAGGACTGTGTCGAAGGGGGAATCGCAGATACAGCCGGTAGTTGCTTCCAGGGTTCTGGATAAACTGGCCGAGCTTTCAAAAAAACCACCTGCTGCAGAGACACTCTCGGACCGGGAAACCGAGGTGCTGAAACTCATGGCCAAAGGCGTTTCCAACAAGGAATTAGCAGATCAGCTATCCATAACCCAGAGCACTGTAAAGACACATATAACCAGCATATTCCAGAAGCTCAATGTAACGACGCGCACAGAGGCAGTTACTACGGCGTTAAGGAAAGGGATCATTCAGCTCTGATCATACTTTAGTATGATTTTACCTCATAAAAAGGGTTGATTTCACAGTCAACCCTTTACTATTTGCAAAACCAACCTATCTCCCGATTATCCAGATACAGCGGATAAGCTAAACTTAGTTAGATATATTTTCATGTGGTTTTAACTAAATGATAAATATTGGTGAACTCAATAAAAAGAGCGGTTGTTTTGAAGTTACAGCTATGCGTAAAAGAAAGTTTAAGAAAGTTTAAGCAGGTGAGAGATGGAAGAAACGATTAAAGTATTAATAGTGGACGATAACGAGGTCGTTCGGGAAGGCTTAAAAAGCATCTTCGACGGGCATAAGGATATAGAAGTCGTAGGCCAGGCCGTCGATGGCGTTGATGCTGTTGAGAAGGCTGAGAAGCTACAGCCAGACGTAATTCTCATGGATGGCCAGATGCCGCGGATGGATGGTCCCGAAGCTATACGCAGGATCAAGAAAATAATGCCTGATGTGAAAATATTGTTCCTGACAGTATATGGTGACTATGCGGGTGATGCGCTTGCTGCGGGTGCAGGCTGGTACCTCACCAAGGACTGCCGCAGGCAGGACCTGTTGGAAGCCATAAGGGCGCTGGCCCAGAGCGCACGGTTGAAGGCAAGGCAATCGACTTAAACTAACCAGCGCTTACGGCGTTTGTAATGTTTCACCTGGCTGTACTTCTTTTTCTCACCGACTTCGCTTAGACCCAGGTAAAATTCCTTGACGTCAGGATTATCCATCAGCTTGGCTGCCGGCCCGTCAAGGACGATCTTACCATTCTCCATTACGTAGCCATGGTCAGCTATTGATAATGCGGCTACAGCGTTCTGTTCAACCAGTAAAATAGAGTTGCCCTGTTCCTGCTGCATCTTTTTGACAATGTCAAAAATTTCTTCCACGACGAGAGGTGCGAGTCCCATTGAAGGTTCGTCGAGCAGGAAGAGCTTTGGCCTGGACATCATGGCACGGCCTATAACAAGCATCTGCTGCTCGCCTCCGGAAAGATAACCGGCAGTACGGTGCCGCAGTTCTTTGAGCCGCGGGAAATAGCTGAAAACGCTATCTCGTTCTGCACTGAGCCTGGTCTGATTGCGGCGCACATAGTGACCTGCTTCGAGGTTCTCATCGATGGTGAGATGCTGAAACACCAGGCGGCCTTCCATGACCTGACTGATGCCCAGCTTTACCCTGTCTTCGGGTTCCATATGATCTATTCTCTTGCCGTCGAATTCGATGCAGCCATCGCTGACCTCGCCCATCTCGGTTTTGAGTAAACCGGAGATTGCCTTGAGCATTGTGGTTTTGCCACCACCGTTGGCACCGAGGAGCGAGACTATATTTTTGTCCGGTACATCCAGAGATGCTCCTTTCAGGACAAGGATGACCTCGCTGTAGCAGACCTCGATGTTATTTACCAGTAGCATGTCAAACCTGTTTCAATGAGGGAGCTTCCCGCGGGAAGCTCCCTCTAAATTGAATTATTAAAGTTTCCAGAAGTTCACATCACTTGCATCGGCTGGCCACGGCGGCATGGGCATCCAGACTTTGAGAATCTCGAGTCCGAAGTCCGGCGTGGTCTTTACGATGATTGTGTCATGATAACCGGCATGAGTAGTTGTGGACCATGGGCAGGGACCCAGAATGCCCTTGGCAGTGGTTCCCGCCATCTCGTGTTCCATTATCCACTTGATGTTATCGCCCGTTAGCTTGTCATAGCCATATTTGTTGATTGCTTTTTCAAAAATGTCATCAATGGAAATGGCTCCGCCGTAGTTAACGATGCGGATCCAATCCAGCGGAGGCCCATTGGGACGGGAGGCCTTGTTGATGGCATCGAGCGTATTCAGCATAGGCACGTCCTTTGCCATCGCCATCAGCGCGCACGGGCTGTGGCTCCACAGGCCGGTCGTGGCAGCCGGGTCTAGCTTACGGAAGCTGAGCATCTGTGTGATGAAGGTATCGATGACGATCGATTGGTCTAGTAGTCCGGCCGCCTTAGCGGTTTTCTGGAAGATCAATTGCGGCGCACCGGTGGATACCAGGAGGATGTAGTCGCATTTGGCATTCTTGAGATTGGTCACCTGGGAGGTGACATCTGTGGCAGACATAGTCGCCCATTCTTCGGCAACGATGGGCCATTTCAATTCATTCTCAAGCATCCACTTTGTAGGTTTTATGGTGCTCTTGGCAAATGATGCATCCAGGCCCATAATGCCGATTCTAGGAGGATCCGTTTTATTCCAGTTCTGTTTAATATAGGTAAGGCTGCAGCGGTAGAAATCGGCATAAGTTGGGATTGCACCAAACATAAAAGAGTTGGGGGTTAGGGGGAGCAGCACGGTCATCTCGGTAGGGCCGGAGCTGGGGAGGTGATACTTCTCAGTAAGCGGTTTTACCGGCGGCTGAAGATTGGCTGCGGCAATCCAAACATAGTTTACTTTATCCTGTGTGGCTAACTTTTCGAAGCCGGAGACGGCCAGGTTGTTGTCATACTTGGTATCGACCACGACCACTTCAACCTTATGCCCTTTGATACCGCCTTCCTTATCGTTTTTATTCTTCCACCAGTCAGACAGGGATTCATAGCCGGGAACCGAAGATGCTGCGATCGGGCCGGTCAGGTCGGTAAGAAGGCCGATTTTGATAGGTCCCGGCGGTGCCGCCGGTGCGGCTGGTGCTGCTGGCTGACAACCGACCATCACTACTGATATAAGTAAAACTGTTACTATTGCTGCCAGGCATAATCTGACGTTTCTTCTCATGTTTCCTCCTCAATTAAATTTTTATCTAGTACTATGGTTGCAAAGAACGTATTGTCTATAAACATCACCTCCTGCTAATGTGAAAATGGCCACAGCCTGTAATAAGCTTTGAAAATCTCCCAGCGGTGTGCCAGTCCCCTTGGTTCGAACATCAGGAATAATACTATAGCCAGGCCGAAGATTATGAGCATCAATGGACCCAGCAGGCTGGCAGCTCCTGTGTAGATTGATGACAGTGCCCCCAGCAACGCGCTGAGGCCGTTGTTTAATATTGCAATGAAGATCACTCCGAAAAAGGCTCCTGTAATAGTACCTAGTCCGCCTATAATGATATAGCCTAAATACCAGAAGGACTCCACAAGGGTATAGCTATCCGGGGTTACTACGCCGCGGGCATGGGCTGCTATAGCACCGCCAACTCCGGCGAAAGTACAACCTATAAAGAAGGCGAGTAGCTTGTAAACGGTGATATTAATGCCCATGACCTTGGCTGCAAGATCGTTGTCGCGTATGGCTATAAAGGCACGCCCCACATTGGTACGTACTATATTCCTGGCCACGTAAGTGGCTATAAGCAGTGCTACGAAGGCTATGTAATAGTAGGACTCAGTAGAGTTGAATACGAAGCCAAAAAGCTCAGGTGGAGGTGCCGACATACCAAAAGAACCACCGGTTACCACCGTCCAGTGACTGATGATGTACATTATAACAAATTGAGCAGCAAGCGTAGATATGATCAAGTAAAATCCCTGGAGTCTTATAGAGGTCAGGCCTACGATCAGGCCGATGAAGCCCGCTGTTAATCCGGCTATGGGGACTGCCAGCCAGAATGTCATCCCCGTGTTCACGGTGAGCAACGCCGAAGTGTAAGCGCCAACAGCAACGAAAGCAGCATGTCCTGATGATAGTTGCCCGCAGTAACCGGTGAGGATCTGTATGCCCAGTGCAGCAATTACCATGGCTATGATGGTGATGACTATAGTGAGCATATAAGTGCCGGTGAATAATGGCACACAGAGTCCGAGAATAATTGAGCCGACCAGCAAAATCCACTGCAGGCGCGTCCTGAAAATGGCCATGTCCTGTTCATAGGTCATATTGAAGGTTCGGCTTGGCAAACGCACGACTTAAATCCTCTCTATCCTCTTAAGCCCGAAAATGCCATAAGGCATGATCAGCAAAATCACGAGCAAAATTATAAATGGGACTACGTCTTCAATACCGATGAAAGTAGAGCCCAGGTAAGCCGAGGCGAAATGCTCCACGACGCCAATAATTATACCACCCACGAGAGCACCGGGCACAGACTCGAGCCCGCCCAGTATAATGGCAGGCATCACCTTAAGCCCGTAGTCGTCCAGGGAGTAGCCGATAGAGAGAATGGTGCCGACTATTATACCCCCAACCGCAGCCGTCATAGCCGCGATTGCCCAGGACACCCCGAACACCCGTTTAACGCTGATTCCCACTGATTGTGCAACTTGCTGGTTATCCTGCGTGGCGCGCATGGCAACACCTATGGAAGTGAATTTAAAGAACAGAATAAAGATGGTGAACAGAATAGCAGCGGCAATTACGGCCAGTATGAATATTGGCTGCAACGTGGTTCCCATAACGTGGATGGGTTGTGTCGGCAGGTAGGGCGGATAAGATAGGCTGTAAACGCCCCAGACAATCAGAACTATCCCACGCACCATCAGGTAAATGCCGATTGTTAGCATAAGGATTGCCAAATGTGGCTGGCCAATCATGCGCCGGAGAAAGGTAACTTCTATGAGAAGGCCAAGCGCGAACGACGTAACCAGTGTCAGTATAACTGCCAGCCAGAAGGGCAGGCCAATGGTGATGCTGTATATGTAGCAGATGTATGCTCCAAGGGCCAGCAGGCTCCCCTGCGCCAGATTAAAGATTCCCGTTGCCTTATAGATAAGCACGAATCCTAGGGCAATAATGCTGTATACGGCGCCAACGGCCAGGCCAATGACCAGATGCTCAAGTATTGCTCCCATGGTTACTTATCCTCCACCGATGCCAGTTGCACTGCGGTGGTAACGGTGGCCACCTTGCCGTCCCTGTATTTTACCCTGGCCTCGGCGATATACGCCTTCGCATCGCTGTAAAGCGCTTCTATCATGTCCATGTAGCGCTTGCTTACCTCCTTGCGTCTGAGCTTGCGTGTCCTTGTCAACTCCGCATCATCTGCATCAAGTTCCTTGTGTAACAGTGCGAATTTGCCTATCCTCTGCCTTTCGGGCAGCTTTTTATTAATATTCAAAATGTCTTTCTTAATAAGTTCATAAACCTCTTTTTTCTGCGACAGGTCAACAAATGTTGTATAGGGTATACGGCGTGTCTCTGCCCACCTGCCCAGATTGGGGAAGTCTATGCTGATCAGGGCACCCACGAATTCCTTATCGTCGCCAGTAATGATGGCGTCACGTATGTATGGGGAGAACTTTAGCTTATTTTCGATATAAGAGGGTGAGAAGCCGGTTCCGTCGTTAAGAGTAATGAGATCAGCCAGCCTGTCAACGCACACAAGGTGCCCCTTATCGGTGATGAAACCGGCGTCAGAGGTGTGCACCCAGCCTTTTTCATCAATTAGTTTGTTTGTAGCTTCCTGGTTATTGAAATAGCAGAGCATTCTCATAGGCCCTTTGGTGAGTATCTCTCCGCTATCAGAGATACGTACTTCACATCCCTGCGATGGTACACCCGAGGTTTCGTAGTCGATATCCCCCTTCATATGCATGGTAGTCGGTGTACACTCTATCATCCCGTACATCATGCGGGAGTCTAGCCCGAGTGCGACGAAGAAGTCGAAGACCTCGGCACCCATAGAAGAGCCACCTATCATCAAGACTTTCATGCCCGTGTAGCCTAGCCAGTCCTTGATAGGCCTGAAGACGAAGAAATAGGCGATTCCATATAGAGCTTTCCAGAGCGGGCTTATTTTCTGACCGTTTAGCTTCATTCTGGCGATCCGATAGCCTACAGGCATTAACAGCTTGTAAGTGATGCGTTTTAAGAAAGTGGAGTCGGCTATTTTCACCTGTACGAAAGAAACGTAGTTCTCAAGTATTCTGGGAACGGCCCCTCCCTTGGTGGGACCTATCTCCCTGACATTCGCCTCGACGGTCTCCGGCTCTTCGGGGAAGTTTACCGTGGATCCACCCCTGAGGAAGGCCGGTATCATGTAAATAAACTCGGCTCCGTAGGCGAGCGGGAAGGCTGAGAAGAAGTCATCCTTTTCGCCTGATGGCGCCGGTGAGTCCCAAACCTGACTTGATGTCATAGCGCTTCGTGAGCAGTGAAGGATACCTTTGGGCATCCCGGTGGTACCGGATGAATAAGTCAAATAAACGGGGTCTTCAGGATCACTTTCTGCTATAAGCTTTTCGAAGACGCCCGGATGCTCTTTTTCATATTCCTTGCCCAGCGTAATCACATCTTCAAAGGAAATTAGAATTGGGTCATCATAGAATCGTAAGCCTTTGGGATCCCAGTAAATAATCTTCTTAACCTGGGGTATCTGGTCTCTTATATCCAGCATCTTATCAACCTGTTCCTGGTCTTCAACTATAATGAAAACACTGCCGGACTGGTTAATGACATACTTGATTTCTTCGGCTAGGGAATCCTGGTAGGCGCCCGTGGGGATGCCCCTGCAGCAGATGGCGGCAAACATGACATAGTACCACTCCGGCTCATTGTCGCCCACTATGGTAATCCTTTCTCCTCGCTGGTAGCCCAGACTCATCAGGCCGAGACCAAAGTGCTTGGACTGCTCCCAGTAGTGCTTCCATGTGTAAGGTTGCCAGATGCCGAATTTCTTATGACGTATAGCGATCTTTTTATCGCTGTACTTGTCACATGTCTGTTTAAATAATTTTGAGATCGTGTTAGCTGGCATTTCAGTGCTCTTTTAAACTACACCTTCTTTGTTCCCAGATAAGCCGTGATTACATTGGGGTTCGCCTTGATCTCTGCCGGAGTTCCGTCTGCGATTTTGCGCCCGAAATCAAGCACAGCTACCCGGTGGGATATGTCCATTACAACACCCATGTCATGCTCGATGAGGACGATGGTATTGACCCGTTCCTCGTAGATCTCGAGGACAAACCGGGCCATATCCTCTTTTTCTTCCAGGTTCATTCCTGCCATGGGTTCATCCATTAATAGTAATTCCGGTTCCAGCGCCAGTGCCCTGCCGAGCTCAACGCGCTTTCTTAAACCGTAGGGAATCGTTCCCACTACCTGTTTCCTGATGGATTCGATTTCCAGGAAATCAATTATCTCCTCAACTATGCGGCGTTGCTTGATTTCCTCATGGTGGGACTTACCGAAATAAATGCCTCCAAGGAAAGAACCCCAGAACCCTCCTGTCATGAAAAAATGCCTGCCGGCCATAAGGTTATCCTGCACCGTCAAGCCGTTGAAGAGTTCAATGTTCTGGAAGGTCCTGGAGATGCCGAGCTTGGCTATTTTGTGACTGGGCATCCTGGAGATATTTTGTCCTTTAAGATATATCTCGCCTGCTTGTGGGTGATAAAACTGGTTAATGCAATTGAGGATGCAGGTTTTTCCGGCACCGTTGGGGCCAATTATGGATAATATTTCACCCTGTCTTACCTCCAGGCTCACGTCACTAAGCGCATTTACGCCACCGAAACTGAGCTTTACGTTTGAAAGCTTCAAGATTGGTGGATTTATATTATTCTCTATCACATCGATTGATCTGATTGAAGGTTCAACCGCTGATATTACAAGTTACTATTACTGTTGTCAATGCTTCGCTCAAATCAAAAAGATATCCGAGGCTCCTGATACTTGAATTCGGGTTTCCTCTTCTCTATAAAGGCACGCGCACCTTCCTCCGCCTGGCCAGAAGCCATCACTTCTTCGACGAGTTCCGGTTCAAGCGGGTACAGGTCGGCCATCTTTGCCAGTGATGCCGCATTCACCTGTTTTTTGCATATCCTGATGGCAAGGGGTCCCTTGGTAGCTATTTTCTGTACCAGTTCATGACAGGTTTTCATGAGCTGGTCATGCGGCACAACTTTGTTAACCAGGCCGATTCTGTATGCCTCCTGAGCACCGATCGGGTCGCCGGTCATTATCAGTTCCTTGGCTTTTATAGGGCCGATGAGCGCAGTGAGACGGGGTGTGGCACCCCAGGTAAAGAAAATGCCGAGGTCTACTTCCGGGATGCCGAAGATGGCCTTTTCCGATGCGATTCTGAAATCGCAGTTCATGGCCAGGCAGAGTCCACCGCCGATAGATGGACCGTTAACTGCTGCAATGGTGACCTGTTCAAGGTTTTCCATCGTTTGCATGAATTCATGACCGAATAGCTGCCACAACCTTTCATTGGGCAAATCCGGGCTGGCGTACCGCTCTTCCATGGCTTTACGCGTGAACTCAACGCCTGATGAAAAAGCATTACCGGTACCGGTGAAGATTACAAAACGCGTATTTAAATCCGACCTCAACTCTGCGAACAGGCTCTTAAGATCGAGCATTATCTGCTTGTTCAGTGCATTCATTATCTCAGGCCGGTTCAAGTTCACGGTCATCAAACTGCCGGTCTTTTCAATAAGTAAAGTGTTGTATTGCATGCTTCCTCCCGCTATTAATAGCAAATTTTATAGCAGTTTGAATTTTAGTACGTCAACAATTCCCATGTCCGTCAGGCGCAGCTCGGGTATTACCGGCAGAGCAATAAAGGAGAGCAAAGCAAAGGGTGCCGCTGGCAGCTTGCCCAGGCCTGCCGCAGCTTTTTCCAGCGCATCGAACTGCAGGGAGACCTTTTCAGCAGGATCAGGGGAAAGCAGTCCGCATACCGGTAAAGGCAATCTTGCAATGGGCTTGCCGTCTTTGCACACCACCAGTCCGCCGCGCATTTCTTCAATAGCTTTTATAGCCGCGTAAATATCCTCGTCGCTTGTCCCGACCGCCACTAGGTTGTGTGAATCGTGAGCGATCGTGGAGGCGATGGCGCCGCTTTTCAGCCCGAATCCTTTTATCAATCCTTTACCCATATTGCCCGTGGACTTGTGCCTTTCTATTACAACAGCTTTTAAAATGTCCATGGCAGTGTCCGGTTTAAAGGTTCCCCTGTTAATTTTGACCGTCGTCTTTTTAGTTACGATCTGGCCGGGGATTATCTCGATGCAGGGGAACTCCTCTTTTGTGATCTTCAATTCCAGAGCTTTTATGCCGAAGGGCTTGATGTTCACCGACCTCATAAGCTTGCGCGGAGTGTGATCAATTGTGGATTCCACGTATTTGCCGTTGCTGGCTACCAGCCTGCCATTGAAGAAAACCATATCTATGCTGAGTTTTTTTAGGTCTTTAATAGTGATCAAATTAGCCCTGTAACCCGGCGCTAT
>CAYLRS010000035.1:0-9544 GCA_964385895.1 uncultured Dehalococcoidales bacterium | reverse complement strand
GCGTCATATCGTATGGGGTAGTTGGTTGACCCGGGAACTGTGTACCAAAGGGCATGCCTTCCATACCCGGATGTTGCATGGGACATGGTACCGGAATTTGAGACTCTGCTCCGGGTTTGCCCGGTCTACCCTTTTGCTTCATTTGAATTTTAGATTGATCAGGTTGAAGTCCTGCTTTCTTTTTACGTGAAGGCGCAGTGATCATAAGAAAGACCAACACCACAATCACGACTAATACAACGCCCATAACTGCCCATAACCAAGACGGGAACATATCCAATATGCCGCCACTCTTTACAGAAAAAGTGCCGCTTCGATTGCCAACCTGGACATTATTGGCACCCACATTTTCAGTTACTACCGGGAAGATCACATCCTGGCTTTTTGCAGGTTCCAGGGATAATTGCTTGCTACCTGCTGTTTTGCTGTTTATTATTAATACGAGTGCATAATTGATTGCGCTGGGGCTATTATTGGTTGCTGTTACTTTAACGCTAACCAGTTCACCCTTATTTACCTCAGGTGGAGAGATCAGTAGTGGCGAGAGAGATAGCCCCACAGGTAGCGTAACATTATCGGCAGCTACAAAACCCATGGAAACGAGGTTTGAGTTTGAAAATATTAGTTCGTTTTCCCCCGTAGATCCGGAAGTCGCAAATAAGTTCCCCTTGTTGGCCAAACATGGACTTACGAACACCATTAATAACAATAAGGCAACCGGTAACGACAGAAGCAACCTTCTCATTTAAGCTGAGCCTCCAATATATTTAACACAACTAGCCTTTGTAATACTCTACTCTAAAATTAAATGTAAATCAATAGTAGCTATTTGCGTTTTTCCCTTTCAATTTCGTTTAACCTTTGGTCATCAATGCCGAAATGATGAGCTATTTCGTGTTGAACCACGCTCGCGATTTCATTTCTTAACTCCTTCAAGGAGCGGCATTGCGCTTCTAAAGGCTTTTGAAATATGGTTATTTTATCCGGGAGCACTAGATTGTACCCTTGATCTCTTTGGGTTATGGGTACCCCCTCATACAAACCAAGCAGTTCATATTTATTTTTCAATTTCATTTTTCTCAGCTGTACGCTGCTGGGCCAATCTTCCACTACGATGTCTATATTGTCAAGCAATTCCTTAAATTCAAGCGGTAAGCCGGCTAGTGCGTTGACAACCAATACTTCAAATTTATTACGTAACATTTCAATGCTAATTTACTTAATTGCCGTTATAATAGCAACTTTCATTAAATACAGTAGCGCAGTCATCGATTTGGCAGGACGCAGAATATTGACGATACAAGACTCAAAAGCTTAAAATTTCGACTACCATGAGATCTGCAAAGCAGTACAATCCAAAAGAAATCGAGAGGAAATGGCAGGATAAGTGGGCACAGGATCGCTTGTATGAAGTTAATGAGGAGGATCCCAGGCCCAAGTTTTACGCGTTGACCATGTTCCCCTATACTTCCGGGGATTTACATATAGGACACTGGTATGCAATGGCGCCTTCGGATGTTTATGCCAGATATAAGAGAATGCAGGGATATAACGTTCTTCACCCGATGGGTTTTGATGCGTTTGGACTGCCGGCTGAAAACAAGGCCATAGCCACAGGTATAAACCCGGCGGCGTGGACTATGGAAAACGTCGAGAACATGCGGCGACAGCTCAGGTCTATCGGTGCTAGCTATGACTGGAGTCGCGAGGTAATCACCTGTCTCCCAGAGTATTACAAATGGACTCAATGGTTTTTTTTGAAACTCTACGAAGCGGGACTTGCCTATCGCGATAAAGCACCTGTCAACTGGTGCCCCAGGTGCCAGACGGTGCTGGCAAATGAGCAGGTTATTGACAATGGCGTATGCTGGCGTTGTGAAAGCGTCGTCGAGAAAAAGCGCCTGGAGCAATGGTTTCTCAGGATTACTAAATATGCTGACGAACTCCTCGAGTTCAAAGATATTGACTGGCCGGAACGTATCCGTATCATGCAGACCAACTGGATCGGAAAGAGCTACGGTGCCGATATTTCATTTGGGCTTAATCATCCCGGTGTAGAGGACAAGGAAATTAGAGTTTTCACGACGCGACCGGATACTCTTTTCGGGGTTACATTCTTCGTGATGGCGCCTGAACATCCTCTTGTCCCAAAACTAACGGTGGCTGAACGCAAAGCGGAAGTTGAGGAATATATCCGCAAGGCACAACATCAAACGGAGTTTGAGAGGACGGCGGTTGAGTCAGAAAAAACCGGGGTATTTCTAGGTAGCTATGTCATTAACAGGGTGAATGGTGAAAAAGTCCCGATATGGATTGCAGACTATGTACTTCCACAATACGGTACAGGCGCCGTGATGGGAGTTCCTGCTCATGATCAGAGGGATTTTGATTTTGCTAAAAAATATGGTATTCCTATCAGGATAGTTGTCGCACCCGAATCATGGGATGGGAAAGACCTTGAGGCGGCCCATGTTGAGGGAGGGCGGATGGTGAATTCTGGACAGTTCAATGGGTTGACCGACGAGGAGATGGTGTCGGCTATATGCGATTTCCTCGCCAGTAAGGGCTGGGGGGGCCGAACAATTACATATCGTATGAGGGATTGGCTTATTTCGCGCCAGCGGTACTGGGGCGCTCCCATACCCATGATATATTGCAGTAAATGCGGCATTGTGCCTGTGCCTGAAGAGGATTTGCCAATACTTTTACCCCCGAACGCGGAGTTCAAGCCAACCGGCGAATCGCCTCTAAAGTACTGTGAATCATTCGTAAATACATCTTGCCCCAAATGCTCGTCGCCTGCAAAGCGGGAAACCGATACCATGGACACCTTCATGTGTTCCTCATGGTATTTTTTGAGATACACCAGCGCAACCTACGATAAATTTCCCTTCGAGAAGGATAAACTGAGTTATTGGATGCCGGTTGATTTATATACTGGCGGCGCCGAGCATGCGACCATGCACCTGCTTTATTCCCGCTTTTTTATTAAAGCAATCAGGGATATTGGAGTGGTCGATTTCAATGAGCCTTTTACCAGACTATTCAACCAGGGCATCATCGTTTGCCAGGGCGAAAAAATGAGCAAGTCCAAAGGCAATGTGGTAACTCCGGATGACTATGTTGCTGATCTTGGTGCTGACTCTGTCCGTGTTTACCTCATGTTTGTTGGTCCATGGGAACAGGGTGGTGATTGGAACGATAACGGTATAGTCGGTATGAGCCGGTGGTTGAACCGGATTTGGAATTTGGTAACTGCTGAATATACCGAGAAGATCATAAATCCAGATAGCGAAAAAGAGATACAGCATATAATGCATAAAACTATCAAGAGAGTGACGCAGGATATTGAGAGATTCCGTTTTAATACCATGCTGGCCGCTCTTATGGAATATACTAATTTCCTTGGCGAAGTGCTTAAGTTGGGAAAAATATCCAAAGCCAACTGGGATAATGCCATAAAACACCTTTTACTTTTACTGGCTCCATCTGCGCCTCATTTGGGTGAGGAACTGTGGGTTCAAAGAGGTTACCAGTACAGCATTCATAATCAAAAATGGCCTAGATGGGACAAAGATCTGGCACAGGATGAGGAAGTAACACTGGTCATCCAGATCAACGGCAAACTAAGAGACAAAATCACTGTTCCGGCCTCTATATCTGAGGACCAGGCAAAAAAAATAGCTCTCGATCAGGAGCGTGTCAAAACATACCTGGCAGGTAAGACGATGGTAAAAATGATATATGTTCCGGGTAGATTGATGAATATTGTCATTAAATAAATTGTTAGGGATGTAGCCATTAATACTTAAGTGTATAATCGCGACTGCTAAGAAATATTGGAGGTGAATAGGTGATCGAGGCATTGTTAACCGAGAGGCAAAAGAAATTAAGAGAAGAAGTCAGGGCGTTTGTTAAATCGGTCCCAAAGCAGTTGTTGCTTGATATGGATGATAATAAGGTCAGGTATCCTCGGGAATACGTGATCGGACTGGCGAATAATAATCTACTCGGCTTGAGGTTTTCTCCTCCATATGGCGGGAGAGGATTACAGTGGGTTGACGAAATAATTGCCCTTGAAGAGATAGGTGTGCTGGGGATGTCTTTAGGTTGCCTGTTTTCCTTAGTAAGTATCGTCGGCGAAGCTTTGGACGTATTCGGCACCGCTAAGCAAAAAAAGAAGTATTTAGAGCCACTCTTGAAGGGTGAAATTTTCTGCGCCGAGGCGCTTACCGAGCCGAGGGGCGGTTCAGACTTCTTTGGTGCGACGACAACGGCGGTACAGAAAGGCGATTACTTCATATTGAACGGGCAGAAGAGGTTTGTTGTTGGCGCGGAAGGAGCCGACATATTCCTTGTCTATGCAAGGACTGAAGGGTCTGCCGGCAAGTCAATAAGTGCTTTCATAGTTGAACGGGATATGGGGGTGGAGGCCAAATATATTTACGGGCTTTTAGGCACCAGAGGTGGTGGTGCAGGTAGGCTCGTATTCAGGGATACAAAGGTACCCAAGGATAACCTGGTACTTGGCTTGAACAAGGGAGCCGAGGTATTCAACCAGATGATGATACCGGAAAGGATGACATCGGCTGCGGGGGCCGTGGGACTGGCAAGGGCAGCTCTTGAAGTAGCTACCAGGTACAGCGACAAAAGAAAGGCTTTTGGCAAAAAAATACGTGAGTTCGAAGCTGTGAGCTTTAAGATAGCTGATAGCATAACCAAGCTTGATGCCGCGAGTGCGATAGTATACAGTGCTGCGACAGCTGTTGATTCGCAGGGGAGCACCGGTTACTCCCGGCGGTTGGTATCAGAGGCCAAGAAATTTGCGACGGAAGCCGCGTGGGAAGTGATAAATAATGCCATGCAGGTGGTTGGAGGCATTGGTTATACAAACGTGTATCCTATAGAAAAAATGTTAAGAGATGCCAGGCTGGCGATTATCTGGACAGGCACCACTGAAATAATGAACCTTATCATACAGCATGAGTACTACCGCGAAATCCTTGCCTCATCAGATAAAGTGCGCAATATAGAGGATGATGCGCAGGAAGCCCAGGCAGTTGATGAGAAAATCTACGAGTAGCATGATATCAAGGTGAATACTGAAGAGTCCGCTCATCAGCGTCAAATAATAGCGGATAATATAGGAGTTTTAAGAAATCGTATTGCTGTAGCCTGCGATAAGAGTCACAGGCCTGTCTCGGATGTAAAAATCATCGCTGTCACCAAGAACGTCTCTGCCTCCATGGTACGCATTGCCTATGCAAATGGGTTCAGGGATTTTGGTGAGAACCGGATACAGGAAGCGGTTAAGAAATTTGCTGAATTAAGAGATATTCGGTCGGATATCGCACTGCATCTTGTGGGACATTTGCAGACCAATAAGGTTAAAGATGCACTTGAGGCATTTGACATAATCCACAGTTTAGATTCGTTGAAGTTAGCAGAACAATTAAACAGCCGGGCAACAATGAAAGCAAAAACGCTTTTACAGGTCAATATTGCCAGCGAAGCGACTAAGCATGGTTTTTCCGGGGAAGAGGTGGTTTCTGCTATAGCAAGCATCGGAAGGTTTCCTAATATTGAGATTAGAGGGCTGATGACTATTGCGCCCATAACTGCAGATCCGGAAGAAGTAAGGCCAGTTTTCGCAAATTTAAGGCGTATTAAGGAATCGCTGGGACTAATAGATTTATCTATGGGCATGACGGATGATTTCCAGGTGGCGATCGAAGAGGGAGCAACGATGGTACGTATTGGCAGGGCAATCTTTGGTGAGAGGAGGTTTTTATGAAGATAGCGGTTATCGGTGGTGGCACCATGGGGGAGGCAATAACCAAAAGTTTACTGAGGAAGAAGCTGGCTGGCAAGCAGGATATTATACTAAGTGACGTTGCGCAGACCCGTTTAAATACATTAAGCAAAAAGCTCGGAATAAAGGTAACTGCAAATAATGAGCATGCCATTAAGAAGGATGTAAAAGTTATCATACTTGCCGTTAAACCTCAGGATTTGATTGCGGTACTGGAACAAATTTCCGGTTATCTTAACAAGCAACTGGTTATTTCTATAGCAGCTGGTTTCGGCCTTGACGTGATTAAACGCAAGCTGAATTATAACCAGGTTGTAAGGGCCATGCCGAATACTCCTGCACAGGTTGGGAAGGGCATGACTGCATGGGTGGCCGGAAGAGAATTGACCCAGGAAAACCATATGATAGCGAGGAAGATTTTAGCAGCTATGGGCGAAGAGTATTACTTTGCCGATGAAAAATACATCGATATGGCTACGGCTATCAGCGGCAGCGGGCCGGCTTACGTGTTTCTTTTCATTGAGGCGCTTATTGATGCCGGAGTTCATATCGGATTGCCCAGGAACGTGGCGCAAAAGCTTGTAATCGAGACCATCATCGGCTCTGCTGAGGCGATGAAGAAAATGGCCCAGCATCCTGCTGAGCTTAGAAATATGGTGACATCTCCTGGCGGCACCACAACGGAAGCTTTGCTGCAGCTTGAAAGCGGAGGTTTGAGATCTTTATTGATAAATGCGGTTGTGGCTGCTTATGACAAAGCTAAAAGCCTGGGCATCAAATAACAACAAATTTGGCTTGAGAAACTAAGTTAATTAAGGTTTGCGGCAATATAAGACCGTGCTTTTGGGGAGGAAATGGTTGAGCAGGTTTTCCAGCCATTTTGTGTATTTATGACTAGTATAGATGTCCCAAACAAGAAATTTATAATATAAGGAAGGTATAAAAGCCTTTTCATTTTTCAGGCCAAAGATGCCTTTGAGCCACCAGTATATAGAGTGCAGCGCGTGCTTGTATCTAACAGCGAATATGTCAAGTTCTTGTTCCTTGAGCAGATCTAGGATATCCTGATGCTTATATATCCTTATATGTCCACCCGGTGCATTGTGGTAATCGTCTGATATTTTCCAGCACACCGATTCAGCTAAGTGAGAGGGCACACTGACCGCGAGTATACCTCCCGGCTTTAACACGCGTGTTAATTCTCGCATAGCACTATGGTCATCGGGTACATGTTCCAGAACCTCGGAGCATACTACCTTGTGGAAAAACGCGTCACCAAATGGCAGATTGGTTACGCTGCCTGATACCAGGTGCCAGGGTCCTGTAGACTCTCCTTTTTGATCCATCTGATCAAGCACAAACCTGGCACTCTGCAAACTCGAAAAATCAATGTCAAAAGCCACAGAAGGTCCCCTGTTGCATTTACAGACCTGCCAGATATGACGACCGCTACCGCAACCCGCATCTAATACGCATTCATGGCCGTTGATCTTAAGCAGATCAAGGTCAATAGTTAACATTTATTAAACTTACTCTTAATGGTCTGTCAAACCAGCTAACTGCTTTGAGGTGTTTTACCCGGATGCAGCTTCTTCCATTTTTCTAGTAGTTGCTCCTTGGTCTCTTTGTGTGCTGGATCTGCAACACAGCAATCTACCGGACAAACCTCGGCGCATTTTGGCTTATCAAACCAGCCAATGCATTCGGTGCATTTTGCAGGGTCAATAATATAAATAGTTTCTCCTTCCTTTATTGCTTCATTCTTGCACTCTGCCTCGCAAGCGCCGCAACTTATACAGTCATCGGTGATTTTGTATGCCATATTCTGTTATACCTCCGGCATTAATTTTAACTATGCAACAACTTTGAACTGACTTCGCTGAATAAGACGAATATGATTCCAGTGAACTTCAGGTTAACAATTTTTTCCTTAAAGCTTCGGTAACGTGTGGCGGTATCATGTCATCAAGGTTGCCACCAAGCTTGATTATCTCTTTTAGCAGGCTTGAACTAAGGAACTGGTATTTTAAATTAGCCATAAAGCATACAAGCTCGACGTCCGGTGCTAACCTTTTATTCATCAGTGCCATTTCAAATTCCCGTTCGAAATCGGAACTAGCGCGTAATCCACGCACGATAACCTGGGCATTGATTTTTTTAGCGAATTCTACAGTTATGCCGGAATACTTTATCACCTGGACGTTTTTAATGCTTTCTACTGCTTTGCGTGCCAGTTCCACCCGTTCATTCGCAGTGAACAAGAGCGACTTTTGCGGTATATCATATACACCAAGAATTACTTTTTCGAATATGGAAGAGGACCTTTTAACTATATCAAGGTGTCCGTTGGTGATGGGATCAAAACTGCCCGGATAAAAAGCGGTAGTCAAGATGCAACCTCCTTCTGATAGATTGATATGCAAGTATCTCCATACCGCTTTTCCTTGATCTTCGACAGGCTGGCGTATTGTTTGTCGAGAGCGGAGCGTGTGGCATGAGACACCAGTACTATTGAATCCTCTGATATTAATTTTGAATTACCAATATTATAGACAAGTGTACCAAGTGAGGTATCCGCGTATGGCGGATCCAAAAAAATAAGATCATAGGTATCACACAAAAAATTTAGTGACTTTGAAACAGAGCAGCAATATACATGTGCTTTATCCATAAAGCCAGTTTTTCTAAGGTTTTGCTTTATTACCTGACAGCATTTGCCGCTTTGATCCACGAAATCCATCCATAGAACTTGGCGGCTAAGTGCCTCAATACCCAGGGCTCCGCTGCCGGCAAACAAGTCAAGCCCCCGATCCCAGCTAGCTGCTAGAGGAGCCAATATGTTGAAAATGGCTTCCCTGACCTTATCGGTAGTAGGGCGCACCAGTAATCCTGGAAGCGTTTTAATGATTTGCCCCCTGGCTGAACCACCTGTAATACGCATTTTGGCTGATTTTCTTAACCTTCAATAATGAAACAATAATATCGACTATAATTATAATACCCGACAATATTCGTTAGTCAAGCTATTTAAAGTGGCTTTGACATCTTTTTGGTACTTATACTATACTATGCAACGACTTTTGAGACAGGAGATCCCATAAAGTGCTTGCACAATTCGGTTACGTAGGAATACTCCTTATAATCGCAGTTCTTTTCACTATTACAATCCCGCTTTTACCGATTTTGTTAAGATTAATTGGTCTAATACATCAAAAGAAGAACCCCACTAAATCGAGCCAATACGAATGTGGCATGCAGACCATAGGGAAAACATGGGTTCAGTTCAATTTCAGATACTACTTTTTTGCGGTACTGTTTGTGCTTCTAGATATGCTGACTATATTCCTCTATCCGTGGGCAGTAAATATTAAGGAATTCGGTTTTGGCGGGCTTGTTGCGGTAGGTATATTTCTCATAATCCTTTTTGTTGGATATCTATATGCCTGGCGCAAAGGAGCCCTGCAGTGGAAATAATCAGGCCTGAGGTTTTCACTCCTGAACAATCTGATGTCGCTGAAGGTCAACTTATCAACTCCTTCATTGAGCAGTGCACCAGTCCCATCCCGGATCCTGATAGATGGCTGGACGAGGAAATCCGCCGCAATATCCTGTTAACATCCCTTGATACAGCGATTGCCTGGGCCAGGCAAAGATCCATATTCCCGTTGATGTTCGGTCTTGCCTGTTGTGCTTTTGAAATGATAGCGATGGCGACATCGCGCTTTGACGCAT
>CAYLRS010000034.1:0-9575 GCA_964385895.1 uncultured Dehalococcoidales bacterium | reverse complement strand
CAATCTTGAATTTGAACCTAATAAAGGCGGTCAAATAGTTCGCAGCGCCGGAGCTTCAGCGCAGCTACTCGGCAAGGAAGATAAATATTCACTGGTGCGCTTGCCGTCCAGTGAAGTACGACGCTTTCTCAATGACTGCCGCGCCACTATAGGCCAGGTGGGCAATTTAGAGCACCAGAATGTTAAATCTGGAAAGGCAGGCCGGACGCGCTGGTTGGGCAGGCGACCCAAGGTAAGGGGCTCAGCCATTACTCCGCGTGATCACCCGCATGGTGGTGGCGAGGGAAGGGCACCCCGCGGCATGCATCCCAAGACGCCCTGGGGTAAGCCGGCCCTGGGCCATAAGACAAGGACCGCTAAACTATCGGATAAACTGATCGTCAGGCGGCGTAAAGCGGAGAAATAGAGAGGTTATATAAGCATGTCACGCTCAGCAAAAAAGGGCCCGTATTGCAATGACAAATTATTGAAGAAGATTGAGGCGCTCAATAAAAAGGGCGAAAAACAGGTGATTAAAACATGGGCACGTTCTTCTACCGTCATGCCTGAGATGATAGGACATACAATAGGTGTGCATGATGGGAGACGCCATGTGCCCATTTTCATAACTGAAAATATGGTTGGCCACAAGCTTGGTGAGTTTGCAATAACAAGAACTTTCCGTGGTCATAGCAGCAAAGCCCAGACTGCCACGGTGGCCAAAAAGAAGTGAGCACGTAGAAAATGAGAGTTGGAGCAGTAGCTAAAGACGTAGGGTTATCACCAAGAAAGGTCAAGCTTGTAGCTGATATGGTGAGGGGCAAGAAAGTTGAGGATGCGCTCAACATACTTAAGTTTACGCCCACACCAGCAGCTAAAGCTATAGCTAAAACAATAAAGTCGGCAGCAGCGAATGCTGAAAATAATTACCAGATGGACCCGGCAGAATTAAAGGTTGTTTATATAGTGGCTGATGAGGCCCGTACGCTGAAAAGGTACAGGCCGCAGGCGAGGGGCCGCTTCAGCCCGATTTTAAAGCGCGCTACGCATATTAAGGTTTTCGTCTCCGAGGAGGGAAAATAAGTGGGACACAAAGTTCACCCCTATGGTTTCAGGATTAGCGTCATACGCGGATGGAAATCCAAGTGGTATGGCGAGAAACATTACCTGGAAGCTCTGCACGACGATTTAAAATTAAGGAAAGTGATAAAAGCTAAACTTACCGAAGGTGCAGTAGCCAGAGTAGAGATTGACCGCCAGGGGAATGACATACTTGTGACGGTATTTACGGCGCGGCCTGGGATTGTTATCGGGAGAGGCGGACAAAGGGCTGAAGAGCTGCGGTCAGAGTTGGAGAAGCAATGCGGTAAAAAAGTTAAGCTGTCAATAAAGGAAGTAGGGCAGCCAGAGCTTGAAGGGGCGCTGGTCGCACGTAGCGTGGCGGATCAGCTTGAAAGGCGCATTGCTTTCAGGCGTGCCATGAAGCAGGCTGTTTTCAAAACAAGGCAGGCCGGGGCCAAGGGCGTGAAAATCAGTTGTGCGGGAAGGCTTGGAGGTAATGAGATCGCAAGACGGGAGACCATGCACGAAGGCCGCTTACCGTTGCACACATTGTGTGCTGATATAGATTATGGTTTTGCCGAAGCTGCCACGCCCATGGGCAATATCGGCGTTAAAGTATGGATTTACAAGGGCAATATTTTACCGGAAGTTAGGAGAGAAAGTGTTACAGCCGAAACGAGTGAAATATCGTAAGTCCCACCGTGGGCACCTGAGAGGCAAGGCGAATTCCGGCAATACGGTTGTCTTCGGGGACTTCGGTATGCAGGCGGAAGAAGCTGCCTGGATCACATCGAGGCAGATCGAGGCGGCACGCCGCGTTGTCGTACGCTACCTGCGCCGCGGTGGGCAGGTCTGGATCCGTATTTTCCCGGACAAATCAGTGACGAAGAAACCAGCCGAGACCAGGATGGGAAGCGGTAAAGGCAATGTTGATCACTGGGTTGCTGTTGTTAAGCCGGGCAGGATAATGTTCGAGATCGGCGGCATAAAAGAAAACATGGCTAAAGAAGCGATACACTTAGCTGCCTACAAGCTGCCGATTAAAACTAAGTATGTTGTACGTGAAACTCTGAAGCAAGAGGTAAAAAGTGAAACTCACTGAAATACGCGCGTTTAGCGACGCGGAACTGCATAAAAAGCTGGAAGAGGCTCATCAGGAGCTCTTTAATTTGCGCTTTAAACTGGCTACGAGGCAGTTGGCCAACCACCGCGAGTTGCCGAGGGTGAGGACCAGGATAGCCAGGATGAATACCATAATACGAGAGAGGGAGCTCGGCAAGAAATAAGACTATGGAAAAGAACCGTAAAATCAGGACCGGCAAGGTAACCAGCAATAAAATGAAAAAGACCGTGGTTGTACAGGTGGAGAGCCTGCGCAGGCACCCGTTGTATCGTAAGGTAATCAGGCATTCGTCCAAGTTTAAGGCGCATGATGAGGAGAATTCGTGCAATATAGGTGATGTGGTGAAAATTGTCGAAACACGGCCGCTATCCAAAGATAAAAAGTGGCGGGTCGTAGAAATAGTTCAAAAGGCAGACATAGTCATTCTACCAAAAGAGGATTTGACACAGGTAAACCAGGAGAGCTGAAGTGATCCAAACTGTTACCAGACTAAAAGTAGCGGATAACACGGGTGCGCGGCAGGTTATGTGCATCGGCGTGCCGGGCGGTACCAGAAGGCGTTATGCCACTGTGGGCGATGTGATCAACTGCAGCGTGAAACGCGCCATTCCTGGCGGTGTCGTTAAGAAAGGAGATGTGGTTAAGGCGGTTATCGTCCGCGTGGCCAATCACCATCATCGGCCTGACGGTTCGTACGTGCGTTTTGATGATAACGCCGCGGTTATTCTTGATGACAAAGGCAACCCCAAGGGGACCCGCATATTCGGTCCTGTAGCAAGGGAGTTAAGGGATAAGAACTTCATGAAGATAATCTCACTTGCTCCAGAGGTGCTTTAATATGAAGATTCACAAGAATGATACTGTCCTTGTCATTGCAGGCAAGGATAAAGGTAAAAAAGGTAAAGTACGCAAGACCTATCCTGATAAGGAAAGGATCATGATCGAGGGCGTGAATATGATTAAACGTCACTCCAGGACAAAAGGGAAAACCAGGCAGGCGGGTATCATTGAACTGGAAGCTCCAATCCATGTATCCAATGTGATGGTTATCTGCAACAAGTGCAACAAGCCAGCACGGATCGGCTACAGGGTACTCGAAGATGGCAAGAAAGCCAGATATTGCCGTAACTGCTCGGAGATAATCGATTAAATCGAGGTTATTTGATTATGCCAAGGCTTAAAGAAAGATATAAGAAAGAAATAGTTCCTCAGATGATGAAAAAGTACGGGTACAGAAACATAATGGAAGTACCCAGGCTCACCAAGGTTGTGCTCAACATCGGTCTTGGTGAATCACTTTCCAACCCCAAGGCGATGGAAGGCGCGGAAAAAGACCTTACCGCCATCGCCGGACAACACCCGGTGGTGACCAAAGCAAAAAAATCGATCGCCTCGTTTAAATTGAGGGCCGGTGTGCCCATAGGAATGATGGTAACCCTGCGCGATAAGAGGATGTACGAATTTGTCGATAAACTGGTCAGCGTTGTCCTGCCGCGCATACGTGATTTTCAAGGCATCTCCAGGGATGCTTTTGACGGGCAGGGTAATTACACGCTCGGTATGAAAGAGCAAACAGTCTTCCCAGAGATCGAATATGACAAGGTCGACAAGACGAGGGGACTGGAGATCACTGTGGTAACCACAGCGAAAACCGATGAAGATGGCAGGCGATTGCTCGAAATCGTGGGCCTGCCTTTCAAAAAGAATTAGAAGGTAACATTATGGCGAAGACTTGCAAGATAAATAAAGCGAGCCGACCTCCGAAATACAGGGTACAGCAGCACAACCGCTGCCGCCTGTGCGGGAGACCGCGGGCATATATCAGGAAATTTGGAATATGCCGCATTTGCTTCCGCACATTAGCCTTGAACGGTGAGCTCCCGGGGGTAAGGAAATCGAGCTGGTAATATAAGTTAGTGGAGTTGTTTATCAATGGTTACTGATCCTATTGCTGATTTGCTGACAAGGGTGCGCAATGCTGCCATGGCACACCATGACAATGTCATGGTCCCTGCCTCCAAGATGAAGCTGGCTGTGGCCAAGATTCTTAAAGAGGAAGGCTTCATAGCTGACTACTCTATTGTCAAAAGCGAGCCTCAGAAACAGATAAAAATAACGCTCAAATACATAGATAAGCAGCCTGCCTTCCTTGGGCTTGAGAGGGTTAGCAAACCTGGACTGCGGGTGTACGCTGGAAAAAGAGAAATACCACGTGTCTATGGCGGTCTTGGAATCGCCATTATGTCCACTTCGAAGGGGATAATAACTGCCCAGGAAGCCTGGAAGAAGAACCTTGGCGGTGAAGTGTTGTGCTACGTATGGTAATAGAACTATATGAGGTGAGTCAGTGTCCCGAATAGGAAAGATGCCTGTAACAATCCCTGCCGGGGTCAAGGTAAAAATAGAAGGCAGGGAAGTCACTGTGGAAGGTAGTAAAGGTAAACTAGCCCGAGAGTTCCACCCGGATATTACCATCAAGCAGGAAAGCGGGAAATTGATTGTCTCACGCCCGAGCGAGAACCGCCTGCACAGGTCGTTACATGGACTTAGCAGGTCGCTTCTGGCAAATATGATTGAGGGTGTCACCAAGGGTTTTGAGAAAAATCTGGAACTTAGCGGTGTAGGTTACCGAGCGCAGAAGGCTGGTAACAAACTTACGCTGCAGGTTGGATACAGCCACCCTGTGGAATTTGATCCACCCAAGGGAATCGACATCGTGGTGGGCGGGACTAATAAAATCCGCATCACTGGAATTGATAAGGAGCTTGTCGGTGAAACGGCTGCAGAGATCAGGCGGATACGCATCCCGGATTCCTATAAAGGGAAGGGTATCAAATATGCTGGCGAACGTTTGCGACTGAAGGCTGGCAAGGCCGGCAAGACCGCTACAAAGGGGAAATTATAAATGTCTAAAGTCAGTGCGAATATAGCCAGAAAGCGAAGGCACGCTCGCATCAGGGCGAGGGTTTCGGGTTCGCCCACCCTGCCCAGACTGTGCGTGTTCCGCAGCCTGAGCAATATATATGCTCAGATCATCGATGATGCCGGCGGCGTAACGCTTGTGTCTACTGGAAGCCTCAATGCCGGGATAAAAAAACAGGCTGGCGAAAAGAACAAGACACAGATTGCAGAGTCAGTCGGTTCTTTACTTGCCAAAAATGCCCATGAGAAAGGGATCAACCAGGTGATATTCGACAGGGGAGGCTATAAATATCACGGAAGGATAAAAGCCCTGGCTGAAGCAGCCCGAAAAGCCGGGTTAAAATTCTGAGGAACTGAACTATGAAAGCAGTATCAAAGATATATTTTCCGACACCAAGAGTGGATCCCAGCGAGATGGAATTAAGCGAAAAGCTGGTGGCCCTCAACCGTGTAACCAAGGTTGTCAAAGGCGGGAAGAATTTACATTTTCGAGCGCTCGTAGTAGTTGGCGACGGCAAAGGGCACGTTGGAGTTGGACTGGGCAAAGCCCGGGAAGTGCCCGAAGCCATCCGTAAAGGAGGGGTTGCCGCCAGGAAAAACATCGTTACGGTTATCCTTAAAGACAGCACTATACCACATGAGAGCCTAGCCAAGTTGGGTGCCGCTAGAGTATTACTGAAGCCCGCTCCGCCGGGCACCGGCGTAATTGCCGGCGGTGGAGTGCGTGCCGTTATTGAAGCCACGGGCATAAAGGATATACTTACCAAGTCGCTGGGCTGTGCCAACCCCATCAATGTGACCAAGGCAACCATCATTGCGCTGGCTAACTTGAGGGATCCGCAGGAAGCTATCAAGAGACGAAAAGCATTACAAGGTTCCGAGGAGAGCTAAACAAGTGGCTAAATTGCGTATAAAGTGGATAAAAAGCGATATCGGTTATCCTCGCGACCAGCGGGGGACACTTAAGGCGCTGGGTTTTCACAGGCTTAACGAAGTGGTCGAAAAAATAGATGCCCCATCAATAAGGGGTATGATTGCTAAAGTTAATCATCTGGTTTCGATAGAAGAGCAAGAAGATGGATCAGAGTAATTTAAAGCCTCCTGCGGGAGCCACGCACAGGAAAAAACGTGTCGGCTGCGGAGACGGCAGCGGGCACGGGACTTTCTCTACCAGGGGTTGCAAGGGGCAGAAGTCACGCTCAGGCCGTGATTTGCGTCCCGGATTTGAAGGAGGACAGCTTCCACTGATTAAGCGGCTGCCCTGGACGAGGGGTTTTGTCAACGTTGCCAAAACACAGTACAGTATAGTCAATGTAGGCGATTTAAAGTCATTTGATCCCGATTCTGAAGTAGGCCCGGAGTCGCTCGTGCAAATCGGCCTCATAAAGACTGTATCCCTGCCTATTAAAATGCTTGGCGGTGGAGAGCTTGATCGCGCTTTGAAAGTAAAGGCCAATAAATTTTCAGCCTCCGCAAAAAGCAAGATCGAAGCAGCCGGTGGTAAGGTAGAGGAGATCTAAGGATGCCCCAGACTCAATCAAGGCCTCGACTTATTCAGGCCATGATAGATGCATTCTCATTGCCCGACCTGCGGCAAAAGCTGATATTCACATTCGCCATGCTGGTGGTCTTCCGATTCATAGCGCATATTCCCATACCAGGCGTGGACCTTGCAGCATTACAGAAGATCTTTGAGCGGAGCCAGTTGCTGGGCATGCTCGATCTATTCAGCGGCGGCGCCATGAGATATTTCAGTGTGGCCGCCATGGGAGTTTATCCCTATATTACATCATCGATCATCATGCAGTTGCTCGTTCCTGTTATACCTGCTTTACGCAGGCTTTCCGAGGAGGGAGAATCGGGCAGGAACCGGATCAACCAGATAACCCACTGGCTTACCATCCCGCTGGCAGCTCTGCAGGGCTTTGCGCAGCTACAACTGTTGCGCAGCCAGGGCGGCGTATTAAACACCGGGCCGCTGGAAACTGCTGCTATTGTAATATCGTTGACGGCAGGCACAATGTTTTGTGTATGGCTCGGCGAATTGATTACCGAGAGGGGCATCGGCAATGGTGTCTCGATTATCATCTTCGGCGGCATTATCGCAGGATTGCCCGAGCAGCTGGGCCGCGGCCTCATCGCCAAGGACAACTGGATAGGTGTAATTTTGATTGGTTTACTGACTCTGGCTACAGTCGTCCTTATTGTGATCTTTACAGAGGGACACCGCCGCATACCCGTTCAATATGCACGCACTGCTTTCCGGGGTGGGAAGATGTACCGCCAGGGGGGTTCAACCTACATACCACTGCGCGTAAACATGGCAGGTATGATACCGCTGATCTTCGCTATGTCACTTATGATCTTCCCCGGTACCATAGCAAGCTATTTTGCGGCGCCTCAGGGACAGGATCCTAATTTTGCCAATACCATAATGCAGTGGTTCAGTCCGAGTGAGGCATTACCTATCGGCCTGTTTTACTGGACGTTATATTTCGTACTGGTTATGGCATTCACCTTTTTCTATACAATGGTCATTTTTGAGCAGATGGACCTTGCGCGTACATTACAGCGGCAGGGCGGATTCATACCCGGTGTCAGGCCCGGGAAACCAACTACCGAGTATCTGAATGGTGTCACCAATCGCTTAACCTGGGGAGGTGCCATCTTCCTGGCGATCATAGCGATAATGCCGTTCTTTGCGAGGGAGATGACCAACGTGGCCGTCATGACGCTGTCTAGTACCGGCATCCTTATCGTCGTTGGCGTTGCTCTCGATACGATGAAGCAGATTGAGGCGCAGCTGACCATGCGGCGCTATGAAGGTTTCTTAAAATAAGGAGGACTTAAAGATGTTCTTTGTATTGCTTGGAGCACCCGGGGCGGGGAAGGGTACTCAAGCAGACATTATAGTCAAGGAAATGTCCTTGCCCCACGTGGCCTCCGGCGACCTGTTCAGGCAGGCGCTTAAGAACGGCACAGAACTGGGCAAGCAGGCGGAGTCCTATATGAAAGCCGGCAAGCTGGTACCTGATGAGATCACTATTAAAATGATTCTTGAGCGCATCACGCAGCCGGACTGTAAAAATGGCTGTGTTTTCGACGGATTCCCCCGGACTCTGGAACAGGCAAAGGCACTTGAAGAGGCGCTGGAAAAGCAGAAGAAATCCGTAGAGAGGGCCATATATATTGAGGTGCCCGAAGAGGTGCTTCTGGGAAGGCTCACGGGCCGCTGGGTATGCCGTACCTGCCAGTCTCCTTACCACAGCCATAACTCTCCGCCGCAGAAAGAAGGCGTTTGTGATAAATGCCAGGGCGAACTCTACCAGAGGGCTGATGATACGGAAGAGACCATCAAGGAAAGGCTAAAGGTTTATTTTAAGCAAACGATGCCGCTCCTTGAGTACTATGAAAAGAAAGGAAGGCTTTTCAGGGTTAACGGCGACCAGGAGATAAACTACGTCGGCAAAGACATAGTGAAGTTCCTCAGGAGCTTGAAGCAGAAGAAGTAAATGACCGTCATCAAGTCTGCCGAGGAAATTGCGATAATGAGAGAAGCAGGAAGGATTGTGGCCACAATCCTCCAAAAGCTTCGCGAAGCAGTCAAGCCGGGCATCAAAACGCGCGACCTTAATGACCTTGCTGAAAAACAGGTTGGCAAATGGAGCTCCGCCAGGGCATCTTTCAAAGGGTATCGCAACTTCCCTGCAAGCGTTTGTGTCTCGGTCAACGACGAGATTGTTCATGGAATACCCGGAAACAGGGTTTTGAAAGAAGGTGATTTAGTCTCTCTGGATTTTGGCGTGATCTACAGGGGATTCCAGGGAGATGCAGCCGTTACGGTCGGCGCTGGCAAGGTGAGTCAGGAAGCACGCAAATTAATGGAAGTTGCCGAAGCTGCCCTGGCCGAGGGAATCAATGCTGCCCGTGGCGGTGGCTACCTGGGTGATATAGGCGCAGCGATACAGGGCTACGTGGAATCCGGGGGATACAGCGTGGTAAGAGAATATTCGGGCCATGGCATAGGGCGAGAGATGCACGAAGACCCGCTGGTGCCCAATTTTGGCAGGAAAGGCGAGGGCATCAAGCTTAAGGAAGGTATGACCCTGGCGCTGGAACCCATGGTCAACATAGGACACTGGAAGACCAGGATAAATGCCAATGGGTGGACGGTGCATACCGCAGACGGTAGCCTCTCAGCCCACTTCGAGCATACCGTTGCCATGAGGAAAGACGGGGCTGAAATTCTTACGCTGCTGTAAAATTAATATATGGATAAAAAAGAAGCTATAGAGGTCGAAGGCACAGTAATCGAATCGTTGCCCAATGCCACGTTTAGGGTTGAGCTTGCTAACGGGCACAAAGTCCTGGCCCATATATCTGGCAAAATGAGAAGACATTACATAAGGATATTACCTGCGGATAAAGTGCTCGTTGAGCTTTCACCTTACGATCTGACAAGAGGAAGGATTACATACCGATTTAAATG